>JALTLF010000001.1:0-19434 GCA_027005735.1 Chromatiales bacterium
CCTTTGCGGTGGAGATTCTGTATCGTCATTCCGGAACATGCGCAGCATGTATCCGGAATCCATGGGGTTCGACAGATCACTGGATTCCGGCTCTCCGCCATGCGCCGCATGGCTGCGGCCGGAATGACGGCGGGGTGTCGAAGTTCCTGAACAGGCCAGACCGCCGGGGATGCGAAGCTTGGTTTTTGCCGCAAAGGACGCAAAGGCACGCAAGGGGGCAACGAAGTCTTTCGCTTTGCGGTACTTCGCGGCCTTTGCGGTGAGAGTTTTTTAATGTCCTCGCGCCTTGCTACCGGGCAGGTGCGACGTTGACGAGGCGTTCCTGTATTTTGCTCAGTTCGGTGGAGCGGAAGTCCGGGTATTGGGCGATGAGCGTGTCCAGCTCGCGGCGGGCGTCGTGCAGGCGACCGGCATCAACGAGCCGCCGGATCTCTTCGAGCCAGGCCTGTGGCGAGCCGGTATAGGCCGGCGGGGTGGTGGTGCGCCTGGCCGGATCGGTATCCTCGGGCGCACGGCGCGCCAGTTCCGGGGCTGCCATGCGCGACTTGGCGGGCAGGGTAAGCCCCGCCGGTTCTTCTTCCGCGGGCGCATCCCGAAGGGCGACGATGGATGGCGTGGCACGCACTTGCTGTACTTCCTGGGCGCCACCGCCAGCGTCACCGGGCGCGGGACGCGGTGCGCCGGCGACGACGATCTCGGCGGTTTCCACCGGCTGGAATTCCAGGTACAGCAGGACGCCGGTCACGAGCAGGATGCTCGCGGCCAGCGAAGTGGGCAGCAGCCATTCCCGCTTGCGGCGTTGCCGGCCGCGGGGACCGGCGCGCACTTCACGTCGCGCGGCGGCGAGGATGGCCTCGTCGAGGTGGGCCGGCGGCTGTTCGCCCTGCCCCCGGCCGTAGAAACCGGCCAGTGCCTCTTCGCCGGGCAGCAGATCCACGGGGTGTCGATTTTCGTGTTTCTCTTTCATGACAGTCTACTCATGCCCTGGCGCAGCTTGGCCACCGCGTAACGCAGGCGGCTCTTGGCCGTTTCACGATTCACCCCGGTGGCCTCGGCGATCTCGTCGAGGCTCATGCCGGCCTGTTCGCGCATCAGGAAGGCCTCCCGCTGTGCCTCCGGCAACTCGTCCACCAGGCGCTCGAGCTGCTCCAGGGTCTTTTCATTATGGGCCTGTCGCTCGGGTTCGCGCCCGTCGTCGGCCGGCAGGCTGTCCATGTCGGGCGGTTCCTGGTCGTAGGATGCCGGCAGCCCCTTGCTGTTGCGGCGGTAGAAATCGATGAGGCGGTTGTGCGCGATGTGGTAGAGGTAGGTAGTGAACTTGGCCTGCACCGTGTAGCGCTCGCGGGCCTGGATGATCTTCATCCACACGTCCTGGAACAGTTCCTCGCAGGTGGCGGCGTTTCCGCACTGCCGACGCAGGTAGCGAAACAGGGGGCCCTTGTGACGCAGGTAGAGGATCTCGAAGGCCGCGGCGTCGCCGTCGCGGTACTTGAGCATCAGTTGTTCATCGCTGCACGAGGCATCCATGGTCCCGCAAGCGTACTGGATCCCCGGATGCTTGAAAAGGGCCGCGCCCCCGCCGCCCCGGGCGGCGGGCGTCCCACCACCGTCCGGTGGCACGTTCCTCGCGGCGGTTTCCATCCCTGGTGTGGCGGGCCTAACGGCCAGCGTGCTGTTGACCACCATCCAGCGCCTGTGCGAGTTTGACCAGGCCAAGGAATTCGCCACGATAGCCGAAGCGATCCGCCCCGCGCGCCTCCTGGGCCAGCCGATGGGCCTCGGCATAGCCGAAGTCGCCGAGGTAGCGGCCGCCGCGCAGCAACTGGCCGAAGGCGGCCACCGCGGCGGAGAAGCGAAAGCGCGCGCTGCTCGCGGCAAGATCCGGCTGGATGTCCGCGACCTTCAGCGCGCGGGTGAGCAGCCGGCTTTCCTCGTCGTCGGGCTGCTTGTAGCGCAGCTTGAGGAAGGCCAGTTCGCCGGCCTGTGGGGTCGCGGGTTCGGCCTCGTCGCCCTGGTATCGCAGGGGATCCACGCCGGGCCTGCCCTGGCCGACGAGGCGCAGTTCATACAGGGCGGTGACCGTGTGACCGGCGCCGATCTCGCCGGCATCCACGCGATCATTGTTGAAGTCCTCGCGTGCCAGCACGCGGTTCTCGTAGCCGATGAGGCGGTACTCGGCGACCACCTCGGGGTTGAATTCGATCTGGATCTTCACGTCCTTCGCGATGACCAGCAGGGTGGAGGCCATCTCTTCCACCAGTACCTTCTGCGCCTCGCGAATGCTGTCGATGTAGGCGTAGTTGCCGTTGCCGCGGTCGGCCAGTTGTTCCATGAGGCGGTCGTTGTAGTTGCCGCCGCCGAAACCCAGCGTGGTGAGCGTGATGCCCTGCTTGCGCTGCGCCTCGATGAGATCCATCAGCGCCTCGTGGTTGACGGTACCGACGTTGAAGTCGCCGTCGGTGGCGAGCAGCACGCGGTTGATGCCACCCTCGATGAAGCCCTGTCGCGCCATGCTGTAGGCCAGGCGGATACCGGCGGCGCCGTTGGTGGAGCCGCCGGCCTCGAGGCCGTCCAGCGCCGCCATGATGCGCGCCTTTTCCCTGCCCGAGGTGGGTTCCAGTACCACGCCCGAGGCGCCGGCATAGACCACCAACGAGATGCGGTCCTGTTCGCGCATCTGTGTCACCAGCATGCGCAGGGCGGCCTTGAGCAGGGCCAGCTTGTCCGGCGACTGCATGGAGCCGGAGACATCAACGAGAAACACGAGGTTGGCGGGCGGCAGCGCGGTGCGTGCCTGCTCGAAGCCCTTGAGCCCCACGTGCAGCAGGTAGCGATCCGCGTTCCAGGGGCTGGGGGCGATCTCGGTGGTGATGCTGAAGGGCGTGCCGGGATCGGCGGGCGCCGGGTAGTCGTAGTCGAAGTAATTGATCAGCTCCTCGACGCGAATGGCGTCCCGGCGCGGCAGGCTGCCGCCATTGAGGAAGCGACGCATGTTGGCGTAGCTGCCGGTGTCCACGTCCACGCTGAAGGTGGAGACCGGGTGTTCGCGCACCAGCCTGAGGGGGTTGTCGTCGATGGGCGCATAGTTCTCCCGGTCGACGATGAACTGCGGCGGGACGACGGTGTCGGCGGGTGCGGCGAGGGCGGGGGAGAGGATCCGCTCGCGGGCGAGCTTCGGTGAGGCGGCGGGCGCCCGGGCAAGCCCTTCCCGTGCGAGGGACGGCGCGCCAGCCTGGTCGGCCTGGCGGCCAAGCAGGTTGCAGGCGGTGAGGGCGCCGAGGGTGAGGAAAACGAGGGCAAAAACTGTTACAACAACGCGCAGCGGGCGGGCTCGGGCGGTCATGGCGATGTCTCCGGGTTCGTGGTTTTGCGGTGGCGACGGGCCACATCTGCATACCGTGGGGATGAAAACGCCCCGCGCGATGACGGGGGTTAAGCGGGTGAGTACATTTCGCGGCATGACGCGGCGCGGTTTTCTGGCGCGGGGCGCGGGACTGGGACTGGGATTGGGACTGGGATTGGGGCTGGGTCTGGCAGCGGGGCGGGCCCGCGCCGCCTGTGGCGGGCGCGATCCCGGGCCGCTGCGGCCCCCGGATGCCCACGGCCTGCGCCTGCCGGCGGGGGCGCGCTCGCGCATCGTGGCGCGCAGCGGCGAGCCCCCCGTGGCCGGGGGTACCTGGCGCTGGCATGCCGCCCCCGACGGCGGGGCGGTGTTTCCCGCTCCCCGTGGCGGCTGGTTGTACGTCTCCAACAGCGAGATGCCCGACGGCGCGGGGGGCGTGGGCGTCCTGCACTTCGATGCCGCCGGACGGGTGGTGGACGCCTGGCCCGTGCTCACCGGCACGCGGCGCAACTGCGCCGGCGGCGCCACCCCCTGGGGCACCTGGCTCTCCTGCGAGGAGGTGGACGACGGCCTGGTGTGGGAGTGCGATCCCTTCCGGCGCGCCACCGGGCCCGGCGCGGGCGATCCCTTTCCCCGGCCCCTGCCGCAACTGGGGCGTTTCGCCCACGAGGCGGCGGCGGTGGATCCCGTCAACGGCCACGTCTATCTCACCGAGGACAAGCGTGACGGCCTGCTCTACCGCTTCGTGCCGGACGGGCCCCTGCGCACCGCCGCGGGGCTGAACGACCACGGGACGCTGGAGGCCTTCGTGGCGATCCCGGGCATGGGTGGGCGCGGCCAGTGGGCCCCCGTTCCGGATCCCGGCGCCCTCACCGGGCCCCTGCGTCACCAGTTGCGCCAGGCGAGGCGCTTCGGAGGCGGGGAGGGGATCGACTGGCAGCACGGCCGCGTGGTCTTCGTCACCAAGTTCGACGAGCAGGTGTGGGACTACGATACCCGCGAACAGCGCCTCGCGCCGCGCTATCGGGGGCGCCCCGGCCTGCCCCTGCGCCAGCCCGACAACCTGCTGGCGCTGGACGACGGGCGCGTGCTGGTGGCCGAGGACGGCGACGATCTGCAGATCGTCCTGCTGGGGCCGGACGGCGCGGCCTGCCCGCTGTTGCAGCTGGTGGGCCATGCCGGCTCGGAACTCACCGGCCCGGCGCTGACCCCCAACGGCCGGCGACTCTACTTCAGCTCCCAGCGGGGTAGCGACAACGATCCCCACGGCGGGGTGACCTTCGAGGTCATTCTGCCACGGGCGGCGTGGGGGCCCCTTTTACCGGTGGCGCGCTGAGGAACAGCCCCGGATCCACGCGGGTGTTGTTGAGGCTCACGCTCCAGTGCAGGTGCGGGCCGGTGACGCGGCCGGTCTTGCCCACCCGGCCCAGCACCGCGCCGCGCGCCAGCCGCTGGCCCGGTTTCACGTCGATGCGATTCATGTGGCAGAACATGGATACCAGGCCGTTGCCGTGGTCGAGAAACACCGTGTTGCCGTTGAAGAAGTAATTTCCCGTGGTGAGCACCACGCCCGGCGCCGGCGCGCGGATGGGCGTGCCTTCCGGCGCGGCGATGTCCAGCCCGCTGTGGGGCTTGCGCGGCTTGCCGTTGAAGAAACGGCGCAGGCCGAAGGGGCTGCTGTAGCGGCCGTCCACGGGGGGGATGAAGCGCAGGCTGGGGGGCGGCGCCGGGCTGAAGGTGGCGAAGCTCCTGCCGATGATCTTCTTCTCGCGCCAGATGCGTTCCAGATCCTTCTGCGTCGGTTCCACCATGCGCCGGTTCCGGATGGTGAGGCGCTGCTCGGCGTACTGCATGGGCCGCACCCGGAAACCCACCCGGCGCACGCGCCCGTCCACGCTCACGTCCAGGTGGTGCTCGCCCGCCTTCGCCGCGAGGGGGATCCCCACCACCGCCACCCACTGCTCGCCATCGCGGCGCAGCATCACCGGCCGCTTGCCGTAGCGGACCGCGGGCACGGGCAGTGTCAGCGGGCCCAGCGGCACCACGGCCACGCCCCCCGGCACCGGCGCGGTCCTGGGGAGATCGACGGGGGGGAGATCGACGGGGGGCGGATCGGCGGGCACGGCGCCGGTCGCGGCCAGCGTCCACAGGCTGCCGGCAAACAGGACGGCGAGGGCGCGCTTCACGGGGTTTCCTCTCCGTCCTCGACGCCCGTCACCGTGCAGTGCAGCCGTCCGCGATGCAGGCGCGCGGTAACCGCCTGCCCCGGGCGTACCGCGGCCGCCTCGCGCAGTACCGTGCCGCCGGCGTCCTCGGTGACGATGGCGTAGCCGCGCTCCAGCGTCGCCAGCGGGCTCACCCCGTCCAGGGCGCGGGCGAGGATCTGCAGGCGGGCGCGGGCGCCGGTGAGGCGCGCGTTCATGGCGGCCGCCAGGCGGGTGGCCAGGGTCTGGCAGCGGCTGGCGCGATGCGCCAGCGCGCGGGCGGGGCTGGCCTGTTGCAGGCGGGTGGCGAGGCTGGCCAGCCGCTGCCGGCGATGGCGTTGCAGGTGGGCCCAGGCGTTGTGGCGGCGCCGGGCCAGCTCGTCGAGGCGTTGCCAGGCGGTCTCCAGGCGGCGGCCGGGATGCACGAGGCGCTGGTGCAGCCACTGCAGGCGCCGGGTATTCGCCTGCAACTGGCGGCCCATGGCGGCGAGCAGGCCTTGCCGGAGCTGCGCGGCGCGACGCCGCAGGGCCTGCTGGTCCGGGCTGATGAGTTCCGCCGCTGCCGTGGGGGTGGCGGCGCGCTGGTCGGCGACGAAGTCGGCGATGGTGACGTCCACCTCGTGGCCGATGCCGCTTACCACCGGCAGGGGGCAGGCGTGGATGGCGCGGGCGACGACTTCCTCGTTGAAGGCCCACAGATCCTCCAGCGAGCCGCCGCCGCGGGCCAGGATCAGCACGTCGCAGTCGGCCCGCCGGCCGGCCAGCGCCAGCATCTCGGCGATCTGTTCTGCCGCGCCCTCGCCCTGCACCGGGACCGGGTAGATCACCACCGGCAGGGCGGGGAAGCGCCGCCGCAGGGTGGTGAGGATGTCGTGGATGGCCGCGCCGCTGGGCGAGGTGACGACCCCCACGCGGCGGGGCCGCGCCGGCAGGGGCCGCTTGCGGGCGGCATCGAACAGGCCCTCGGCGGCGAGGCGGTGCTTGAGGGCCTCGAAGGCCCGGCGCAGGGCGCCGTCGCCGGCCTCTTCCATGTGTTCGGCAATGATCTGGAACTCGCCGCGGGCCTCGTAGAGGCCGATGCGCGCGCGGATGAGCACCTGCATGCCGCTTTCCGGCTGAAAGCCCACCTGGCGGTTGCGGTTGCGGAACATGGCGCAGCGTACCTGGGCGGCCTCGTCCTTGAGGGAGAAATACCAGTGCCCCGAGGCGGGTTGGGCGAAATTGGAGATCTCGCCTTCCACCCACAGCAGCGGGAAGCTGCCCTCGAGCACGCTCTTGACCTCGCGGTTGAGGCGGCTGATGGTGTAGATGTCGCGCAGGCGATCATCGACGGCCGGGGTGCCGGGGAAGGGGCTGCCGGGAGGACGGGACATCAGGACGGGCGGGTGGCGGGCTGGCGGTTCACGCTTTCAGTATGCATAAAAAAAGGGACCGGGCAAAGCCCGGCCCCCGTTTCGGTGGAACGCGATGCCCTCAGCTGTGGGGACCGGCGTTCTTCTCGCGCTCGTACTGCGCCCAGGCATTGAGGCTCTGGCGCTCGGCCTTCTTGGCCAGCTTGATGGCCTTGGCGACGTCGCCGGAGGCCAGTGCGGCTTCGGCCTTCTTGATCATCTTGCCGGTATCGCGCCATTCGTAGTTGACCTTCTTGACCTTGGCGGTGGCGGCCTTGGCGGCGGTGATGGCGGCCTTGGCGTCGTCGGCAGTCGGTTCGGGGCCGGGGCCCGTGCCGGCGCAACCGGCCAGACCCAGGGACAGTACCAGCGCCGCAACAGTAAGCAGTTTTTTCATCGGTTCCTCCAGAGAATTATTTTCGTTTTGCGTTGACTGACCAGAAATCGGTTGAATCAGTTTCGAAGCGCAATCAGACCGCATCCGCGTAGCCGGCTTCGAGCCGGTCTGGTGTCAGGTCCGCGGACGCACGCGAGCCCTCATTATGCGATTACCGCCCGCAGATGGCAACGCCTGAGGGGGGCCTTCCGCCGTTTACCGCCTGCGTGGAAATCATTATAATTCGCTCCTTTTATATCCCCACAACCGCTGGAATCCGCATGCTCCGAATCGCCGAGGAAGCCCTCACTTTTGACGACGTTCTCCTGCTCCCCGCCCACTCCACCGTCCTGCCGCGGGAAGTCTCCCTGCGCACCCGCCTGACGCGGGACATCGAGCTCAATATCCCCTTCGTCTCGGCGGCCATGGACACGGTCACCGAGAGCCGCCTCGCCATCGCCATGGCCCAGGAGGGCGGCATGGGCATCATCCACAAGAACATGAACGCCGAGCGTCAGGCCGCCGAGGTGCTCCGGGTCAAGAAATTCGAGAGCGGCGTCATCAAGGATCCCTTTACGGTCACGCCGCAGACCAGCATCGGCGAGGTCCTGTCCCTGACCCGGGCGCAGAACATCTCCGGCGTGCCGGTGGTGGACGGCGAGGACCTGGTGGGGATCGTCACCAGCCGCGACCTGCGCTTCGAGACCCGCCACGACGAGCCGGTGTCGGCCATCATGACGCCGAAGGACAAGCTGGTCACCGTGCAGGAAGGCGCCGAGAAGGACGAGGTGCTGGGCCTGCTGCACGCCCACCGTATCGAGAAGGTGCTGGTGGTCAACGACCGCTTCCAGTTGCGCGGTCTCATCACCGTCAAGGACATCCAGAAGGCCTCGGAAAACCCCAATGCCTGTAAGGATTCCCAGGGCCGCCTGCGGGTGGGCGCCGCGGTGGGCGTCGGTGCCGGTACCGAGGAGCGCGTGGAGGCGCTGGTGGCCGCCGGGGTGGACGTCATCGTGGTGGACACCGCCCACGGCCACTCCCAGGGCGTGCTCGACCGCGTCGCCTGGGTGAAGAAGCACTTCCCGGAGGTGCAGGTCATCGGCGGTAACATCGCCACCGCCGACGCCGCCATCGCCCTACGCGAGGCCGGCGCCGACGGCGTCAAGGTGGGCATCGGACCCGGCTCCATCTGCACCACGCGCATCGTCGCCGGGGTAGGGGTACCCCAGATCACCGCCGTGGGCAACGTCGCCGCGGCCCTCGAGGGCAGCGGCATCCCCCTTATTGCTGACGGCGGCATCCGCTACTCCGGGGACGCCGCCAAGGCCCTGGTGGCAGGGGCCTATTCCATCATGGTGGGCAGCATGCTGGCCGGCACCGAGGAGTCGCCCGGCGAGGTGGAACTCTTCCAGGGGCGTTCCTACAAGTCCTACCGCGGCATGGGTTCGCTGGGCGCCATGACCGAGCGCCACGGCTCGTCGGACCGTTACTTCCAGGAAGGCGGCGAGGCCGACAAGCTGGTGCCCGAGGGCATCGAGGGCCGCGTGCCCTTCAAGGGGCCGCTTGCGCCGGTGATCAACCAGTTGCTCGGCGGCATCCGCGCCAGCATGGGCTATACCGGTTGCCGCACCATCGATGAGATGCGCACTCGGCCGCAGTTCGTGCGCGTCACCAGTGCCGGCATGCGCGAGTCGCATGTCCACGATGTGCAGATCACAAAAGAAGCGCCCAACTATCGCGTGGACTGATACCATGAGGGGCGTGCCGCCAGCGGCAGCCCGGGCGTCGTCAGGGCGCCGTTTTTCACCACCGCCTGCGAGAAGGAAAACCGTCCCACCATGGAAAACATTCACCGCGATCGCATCCTGATCCTCGACTTCGGTTCCCAGTACACCCAGCTCATCGCGCGGCGCATACGCGAGGCCGGGGTGTATTGCGAGATCCACGCCTGGGACATGGGTGACAAGGCCATCGCCGACTTCGCCCCCAAGGGCATCATTCTCTCAGGTGGCCCGGAGTCGGTGACCCTGGAAGAAACCCCGCGCGCCGCGCAGACGGTCTTCGAACTGGGCGTGCCGGTGCTGGGGATCTGCTACGGCATGCAGACCATGGCGGCGCAACTGGGCGGCAAGGTGGAGTCTTCCACCCACCGGGAGTTCGGTTATGCGCAGGTGCGCGCGCGGGGGCACTCACGCCTGCTGAAGGACATCGAGGATCACACCAGTCCCGAGGGCTACGGCCTGCTCGACGTGTGGATGAGTCACGGTGACCGCGTCGCAAAACTGCCCAAAGGTTTCGTGCGCATCGCCGAGACCGACAACGCGCCGCTGGCCGGCATGGCCGACGAGCAGCGTGGTTTCTACGGCCTGCAGTTTCATCCCGAGGTCACCCACACCCGCCAGGGCGCGCGCATCCTGCAGCGCTTCGTGCATGACATCTGCGGCTGTGGCGATCTGTGGACGCCGGGCAACATCATCGAGGACGCCATCGTCCACATCCGCGAACAGGTGGGCGAGGAAGAAGTGTTGCTCGGCCTCTCCGGCGGCGTAGATTCTTCGGTGGTGGCGGCGCTGTTGCACCGCGCCATTGGCAAACAACTGACCTGCGTGTTCGTGGACAACGGCCTGCTGCGACTCGACGAGGGCGACCAGGTGATGGCGACGTTTGCCGAACACATGGGTGTGCGGGTCATCCGCGTGGACGCCGAGGCGCGTTTCCTCGATGCGCTGGAAGGCGTCACCGATCCGGAGCGCAAGCGCAAGGTCATCGGCAACCTGTTCATCGAGGTCTTCGAGGAAGAGGCGGACAAGCTGAAGAACGCGAAGTGGCTGGCGCAGGGGACCATCTATCCCGACGTCATCGAATCGGCGGGGGCAAAGAGCGGCAAGGCCCACGTCATCAAGTCACACCACAATGTCGGCGGCCTGCCCGAGCATATGAACCTCAAGCTGCTCGAACCCCTGCGCGAACTGTTCAAGGACGAGGTACGCAAGCTGGGCGTGGAACTGGGCCTGCCCTACGACATGGTCTATCGCCATCCCTTCCCCGGCCCCGGGCTGGGCGTGCGCATCCTCGGCGAAGTGAAAAAGGAATACGCCGACCTGCTGCGCCGCGCCGACGACATCTTCATTTCCGAGCTGCGCGCCGCCGAACTCTACGACAAGGTCAGTCAGGCCTTCGCCGTCTTCCTGCCGGTACGCTCGGTGGGCGTGATGGGCGACGGCCGACGCTACGACTACGTCGTCGCCCTGCGCGCGGTGGAAACCATCGACTTCATGACCGCCCGCTGGGCGCACCTGCCCTACGAATTCCTTGAAAACGTCTCCAACCGAATCATCAACGAGATCGACGGCATCTCCCGCGTCACCTACGACATCTCCGGCAAGCCACCCGCGACGATTGAGTGGGAGTGACTGGAATTCAGCTGTTATTGAATCGTAAGGATTAAATATATCGAGTTGATGATTTAAGTTGCATCATAAATGGTATGTTTCGTGATGTTCCCCACAGGTTGCAACGCAAACCTGGCGGTACCATGACAGGCAGATTGGTGTGATCATGGTATTTCTTTAGCTTGGTTGATCGGGAATATTGGTGACAGCTTTACAAGCCCCGGAGAGAGTTTGCACCTGTAACCTGTAGTGGAATTCGGAACACGTATTTAGCAACTTGAATATACGTGACGGATTATTCCGATTGGTGGTGATTCAGCTGTGACAATGATGCGTTATGCCGGTGACTCGAGTTGTTCAAGGTTGCCACGACAAACGGGTTAATTGTAGGCGGGATTGGAGGCAATCTGGGCCGGATTCAGAACCGCTTACTGGCAAGGAGGTGTGCCATCCGTAGTTAACGGAAGCTGGACTTGGAGAAAAAGGGTGTTTATCCTGCACTATGTGCCATGCCACGAATCTCTAACATTGGCATGGCACCCGGCGGGTTTGGCAACCGAGGAGGTCATGATTGACGGCCAGGTGGTCATTGTCGGGGCTTTTCGCCTTTGCGGGATGCTGGCTATCGTGCTCGGCGGCTACTATGGCGGCAAGCCCCCGTTGTTGCCTGCCTGTGGTGGTTCTGGAAACAGCGTCATCGGCGACAGCCTTTTCCCGGGTGAGAAAGCGGTGGAGAAATCCCGGGCCCTTATTGCGGCCTCACTGGTCATCAGTATCCCCAGAAGGGGCTGCCGTGAGGGTGTGGTTCTGGATCCCAGTGCCGCTACGGCCACGCTCTGGTGGAATACCGTCGTCGCTTCACTGGATAGAAACATGAACGGAAAAACACAAGGAGAAAGACCATGGCAAGTGTAACCCTCGATGAATTGCGGAGTAGTGGTGTTTACAAAAGCAATGACGAGACTCTCAAGATCGAAATGGGTGACAGATCCTTGTCGGTGGGCGCGCACACCTTTGAACTGCAGGTAACAGACGATTCACAGAACGTGTCAGCGCCGACGCAGGTTCTCGTTATCGTGATCGATGATCAGGCCCCCACAGCAGTGGCCACGTTACGTGACGAAAACGGCGTCGTGATTCCCGACAACCGCATTGGTTTTGGCAAGTCTTTCATTCTCGACGGCAGCCGTTCAGTGGACTCTGGTGGCGGGAGAATCATTGAATACGCATGGCGGTTGCTGGACTGATGGTGAGTTTTGCGCGCCAACGACAGCACACCAGCGCGTCTCCGCGCCTGCCGGTGGCCAGAGATCTCAAGCCAGGAATATACCGTTTTCAGTTGCAGGTGACAGACGACAGCGGCAACCGCAGCCGCCCGGCGACCCTGAAGGTAACCGTGGTGCGCCAGCAACGTCTCCGCGGGAAGCTGTGGGCCTGGACCGGGTATTGGGCAGCGCGCGCTCAGGCGGCTTTATTCGGTCGCCTGGGCAGCGATGCTAGGGGGAGATGAGTTTATGAACAAAATCGAGGATCCGATGCCCATCTTGTCGGCCGAGCGTCCCAACTAAGCCCGGAGACTGGTAGTGGCTGCCGAGGATTTCCGCAGCGAACGGAACTATCATCACGTCCGTTCTGTCGTTGCGTGATGGTTCTGGTGTCGTACTGCTCTGGAAGAGACTAACGGACGAGACCGTTGGTGTTCTTATTCAAGCCGTGTGGATGTTGTGCAAAGCAGTGTCCAGGCGTTCGGAGGCTTTACTGCACGGCCCATCTGTTTCGTCTCGCGCTCCGGGACGATAAAATTCTTCTTCGGAAAATTTCCCAATAATACGCAATATTTTTCTGACTCATATGTGATTCAGTGGTGTCAACGATGCGTCGTGCCAAGCGACCTGGCCGGGCTTCGCCTGTCGTGAAAACGAGTGCCATTTTTGCAGATTCGACGGAGACTTCCCGAAGATTCGGAGCCGAGCGCCCGTAATGGTGATGTATGGTTCTCGGTTTGTCGAAGTTGGACTTGTAAACAAAGGAAGGTTGTTCTTTACTGTATTTTACCCGATGCGCCGATGCGCTTGGGGCATCACTCTAATTCCCAAAACGACACGGAGTCATGGATATGCCAGGGACAAAAAACTTCGAATACCAGGGCCATGAGATTGTTGTGCCGGAAGCCACCGGGCCACGACCACGGCTGACTATCGATGGTATCTCCTACCGCTATGGCCAGGACGCCGCCGAAAAGTATTATCTGCATGACTATGCCTATGACAGGCGCAAACGTCTGGAAGACGTGATTAAGCGGTTCATCGAGTCTGAGCTCTTTTCAGGCAAAGGGAGGGTATGACCATGCGTTGCCGGAAGGACTACCGTGATTTGACCCGTGCCGAGCGGGATCGTTTCGTCTCGGCTCTCAAGTATCTGAAAGACAAGGGCGTCATTGACAGCTTTGCTACCCTGCATGATAACAATTTCGGCACTGCTCATGGTGGTTCTACCTTCTTGCCATGGCACCGCGAATTCCTGCGGCGGTTTGAAGACGAGCTAAGGCTGTACGACTCGCGCATAACCATTCCGTTCTGGGACTGGCGGGATGATCGGAGTACGGACTCCTTGCTGTGGTCAACGGAATTTCTGGGTCAGTTCGATGCCGAGTGGGGTCTGGGGCGAAACCTGGGAACTGGCTCATTGCCCGATGGCGACGCCGTTACGGCAGTCCTGGCGGCTACGCCATTCAGTAATTTTCGCGCCGAATTGGAAGGCCCGCTGCATGGGCCGCCGCATATATGGGTAGGTGGCGTCATGTCCGGTGTTGCTTCACCGGGCGATCCCGTCTTCTATCTGCATCACTGTTTCGTTGACATGCTGTGGGCGCAATGGCAGCTTCTGCATCCCGGCGAACCCTTCATGCCCAGCGGTGGCGAAGGCGGTGAAAATGAGGATGAGGCCATGGCGCCCTGGGTTACTACGCCGGGTGACATGCTGGATCACCGCGAGATCAATAGTTATGCCTATCCTGCAGGTTTCGAGCCCGACCTGCCGCTGGTAGTTAGTGAGACTGCCAGTATTCAGTTTAACGACGTTCCGGAAGGTGAAACGGTTATGCGTGCCGCGGTGTTTTCCGTCGACGGTTGCGCGGAGACAAATTTTGACGTTATCGCTGGCCCTGTTGTGACATCGGGGCCTGCCGGGGCATCCTTCGACGTGATTGCCGATAGCATCACTGTGCAACCGGACGTGGATCCCTATGGGCGTATCTGGATGTTGTTCACAGGCATGGAAGATGGCGACATCGTCGAGGGTGAGATCACCATTCGCTGTGATGAAACCGGTGCAGAGTACACCATCCCCATTACCGCCAACACCGTCGGTCGTCCTACCGCGGTGGTGGCCATGGCACTGGATCGATCCAACAGCATGAATTTTGACTCCGGCATCGGAGACGGACTGACACGAGGTGATGTGCTTAAATTCTCGGCGCCACCTTTCGTGGATGTGCTGGGCGACGACAATGCAGCGGCAGTGTTCTATTTCGATCATGATCCCCAACCGGCCGCGGGGGTTACACCGGTAAACGGTGCCGGCAGGGCGATCCTAAATGGCGCCATAGCCGGCTACGCCCCCAATCAAAACGGTTTTACTTCCATCGGTGAAGCGGTAGCCTTTGCTCACGATCTTCTGCCTGACAGCGGTTATGACATCCGGGCTACCGTAGTGCTCACCGATGGCAAGGAAAATCACGGTGACTATGACAGACGATATATCAGCGACGTGGCCGATATGATAAACGAACGGGTCTATGCCATTGGTCTGGGCACGGCGGAAAACATTGAACCGGCAGCACTAAAGGCCTTGTGCGATGACAACGACGGTTATCTTCTGATGACGGGGGATTTGAGTACCGATGCGTACTTCAGGCTGGCCAAATATTATCAGCAGATTCTCGCTGGCGTTACCAACAATGAAATGGTTCTGGATCCGGAAGGCAGGATTCGTCCCGGACAGGAGCATCGCATTCCCTTCGATCTCAACGAGACTGAGGTCACGGCGAGCGCAGTGCTGCTGACCCCGGCGCCGGAGGCCATCCAGTTTTTTCTTGAGACTCCTGACGGAGAGATTCTCCAGCCTGCCATGGCAGCGGTATCGCCTGTGCTCGAGTTTCGTAGCGGCAGTGACGTGGCGGTCTACCGCACCAGCTTGCCTTTGCCAGTCCCTTCGGGACAGGTGCACGCCGGGCGCTGGCACGCGGTTTTACGTATCGACGACAAGTATTACAAGCGCTATTTGACAAGTCTGGATAACTACCCTGAAATGTTTCAGCAAACACTGGCTCATGGCGTGCAATACAGTTTCAGCGTGCAAGCATACTCGAGCCTGAGGCTGTCCGCCAGTGTTCAGCAGGACAGCCTGGCACCGGGAGCGGAATTACGCGTGCGTGCCGTTCTCAGTGAGTATGGTCAACCACTTTCTGCTCGGGCCTCCGTAGTGGCGGAGGTGATACGCCCCGACAACACTACAACCACTCTGGTGCTGTCCGAGGTCGAGCCTGGGGTGTTCCAGGTGGTAGTGCAGAATGCAATGGCGGGTATCTATCGTTTTCGGATCCTTGCTGAAGGCCACACCTTGAGGGGGCGTGTTTTTACGCGGGAACAGACACTTACCGCGTTAACCTGGCAAGGTGGTAATCGGCTGCCGCCTTCGTCTGGCGGCGATGTAGCGCCAGGCCGCGATCGCTTGTGCCGTTTGCTGAACTGCCTGTTGAAACAAAAGGGCGTATTGCGTTGGCTCAAGCGGCAGAAAGTGGATCCCGAAGAGCTGGTGTATTGCCTGCAACGGTATTGCCAGCCTCCCGGGACACCGGTGAGGGATAACGGAGGAACCATGGACAAGCGACTGGGCCGACTGTTGCGTGACGAAGGACTGGTACAGGCAGTGATGGAAGAGTTGCGTCGGGTGCCGATACGAAAGGACGACGAACCGGGCTGAGTACGTTGCATGGAAGGCCGGCGGCTGCCGTTTTTGCAAAAAGAAGCGTGGCGCCGGGGCAGACTGGGCTAAGTAACCGGCACAGATTGCCATGCAGACCGACCGACGGGAACTATCATTGATTCGGATCCAGTGGTCTGTGCTTCATGTTTAACGGTACTGGTATGAACTAAATACGTGTTCCGGCTTCCACTATAGTTTACAGATTTCGAACGCTCTCCGGGGTGGCGTTTACGGACCGTCAGCCGCAGGGACGACGTGCAGGATGCACTAGTGTCGCGAGAGGGCAGGAGAAGGTGAGACCGGAGGTCGAGAAGCTGGCCTGGGTCACGCCCGGAGCGACCGCGGCTGTTGAGCGTACAGGGACGTATGTCCCGCGTGTCCGTAAACCCCGCCCCGGAGAGAGACAGGCAGATGGTGCAATCCGCTTATTCTCAGGTGATCGGGGATTCGGAACACGTATTTAGAACAGCATGTCGAGAAACTGCTCGGTAATCTGCTTATTCGTGTTGCGGATCGCCTGGTATTCGACGTGCGCGTCATGCTCTCCAGCCTCGATGGATGGCCGGTTGACCACCACGCCCCACATGGGGTCGATATGGTTCGGCAGAAAAGAATAACGCACATCCATAATCAGGTTCGGATCCTGCGGGCTGACGGCGAGAAAATCATCCGAGAACCAGCGAAATCGCTCTATGTCCCTGGCCTGCCGGCTGGAGGTGGGCAGCCAGGGGAAATCTCGTTGCAAGTCCAGCTTTGCGATGGATGTGCCGGGCAGGAGCTCCATCTTCCACAATAATCTAGCGGCATCCACATAATACCGGCCGTCATGTTCATAAATCGTCTTCCACAGGTGGCGGTTGGCAAAGCTCGGCTTAACCTCTATGCGCACCGGGACATGGCCACGTTGTTCCGCCAGCACTTGTACCGCGTCTTCGGCCCGCTGTTTCTGAATAAGACCAAGTGTCAGGTAGATAACCGCGTAAACGAAGGCGGCGCGCGCGTAGCTGCCCCGCTTTCTGAAGGCGGCAAGTAGAATGAGCAGCAGCACCGGCAGGGTAAATAGCGGATCGACGATCGACACAAGGTTCCATGCTACGCGTTGCTCGCTGAACGGCCACAACAGCTGTGTTCCATAGGATGTACCGGCATCAAGCAGGCCGTGCGTGGCATAGCCCAGAAATGAAAACAGGTAGACTTGTCGAAAAGACAGGCGGGAGCGCGTAAACGGGAAAAACGCCAGCGCGCAGAACAGTGCGCCCACGGGCACGAATGCCAGCGCGTGGGTAAACTGACGGTGGTACTCCAGGAACAACAACGGGTCGTGCGGGGAACGGATCAATATATCCAGGTCCGGCGCTATCCCAGCCAGGGCGCCGATCAGAAGGGCGGTGACCTGCCTGCCGCGGTTACCGGCAACGGATTGTGCAAAACTGGCGCCAAGGGCGGCCTGTGAGACAGGATCCATACAGGGCTTGATCTCTGTTGTCAGAAAGTTTTCATGATACGACTCGACGCAGAGAGACCGTAAATTAAATTGTGTAACTGCTCATAGTTCAATACCCTTGATAATAACGGAAAAAGACTATTAGCAAAAGCAACAAGAAGCAAGCCTTGGAAGCCCAGATTAAAGCCCTGACGGGTAATATAAAGACCGCCGAAGAGCTGGAAGAACTCACTCGCCTGCTACGCAAGAAGACGTTTGAGGCCATGCTGGAAGGTGAGAAGGACGCACACCTAAATACGTGTTCCGAATGCCCGATCACCCTGGAATAACCGGATTGCCCCGGAGAGAGTTCGCACCTGTCAACCGTACTGGAATTCGGAACACGTATTTAGGATATACCCGATATGCCAGGGAGGGGCGCAACTGCGGGAATAGCCGCAATGGGTACAACGGCAAGACGCTGAAGGGGGAGCGCGGGGAACTTGAGTTTGACGTACCCCGTGACCGCAATGGCGAGTTCGAGGCGGCCATCATTCCCAAGGGCGAGACTCTCCTGCCCCTGTTCAATGACAAGATCATCGCCCTGTACGTCCGGGGCATGACGACCCGCGATATCGCCGCTACCCTCCTGGAATTCTACGATGTCGAGGTCTCGCCAACGTTGATCACCTGTGTTACCGGGCAGGTACTGGAACAGGTTCAGGAATGGCAGAATCGGCCCCTGGAGCCGCTGTACCCGATCGTCTTTCTGGGCTGTATCATGGTCAAGATCCGCCAGGACAAGCGCGTCATCAACAAGGCCATTTACCTTGCCCTGGGTATCAATCTTCAGGGCCACAAAGAACTGCTGGGGATGTGCTTGGCCGAGCCGGAAGGCGCCAAGTTCTGGTTGTCAGTGCTGACCGAACTGCAAAACCGGGGCCTCAAGGACGTATTCATTGCGGCTGTGGATGGGTTGACAGGCTTCCCCGAAGCGATCAATATCGTTTAACCGCAAACCAAATTCCAGTTGTGCATTGTTCACATGGTGCGCAACTCACTGAAGTTCGTGCCCTGGAAGGAACGCAAGGCGGTTGCCGCCGACCTCAGGAAAATCTATACCTCACCATCTTAAAAGGTATTGAAGCAGACATCCTCGAAGACGGCAGCCTGGACATGCCGGAGCGGCTGCTGGCGCGCCTGGGTCTCGTCATCGGCGCGGTACACAGCCATTTCCGACTCTCGCGCCACAGGCAGACCGAGCGCATCCTGCGCGCCATGGATACGAAATACTTCACCATCCTGGCGCACCCCTCGGGTCGCCTCATCGGCGAACGCGAAGCGTATGCGGTGGACATGGAACGCCTCATCCGCGCGGCGGCTGAACGCGGTTGCTACCTGGAGCTCAACAGCCAGCCGCAGCGCCTTGACCTGAACGACACCTGGTGCATGCGGGCCAGGGAAGAGGGCGTGCGGCTGGCCATCAACAGCGACGCCCATGCCGTCGATGATTTCGACCTGCTCGACGAGGGCATTCGCCAGGCCCGGCGCGGCTGGCTGGAAAAGGACCACGTCATCAATACGCACGGGCTGGCTGATCTGAAAAAGATCCTGCGCGCCACGCGGGCTTGATCACCAGTCCTGGCCACCGGCGCGTTTCCTCAGCCGTTCCACCCCGCAGGCTTGTCGTCCCACATCGCCCGCCAGTTTGCCCCGGCTTTCACAGTTTTGCTCCGGCGGCGTCCCTGGCCATGCCGCCAGTTACATTTTCTTCGGGTTTTCAGTTGCTTGCGTGATTCCCCGCGATGTCCACAAGACGCTTGACCCCGTACCATGGTACGGGGTTTAGCCTTGTCTAAACATCACTGGAACCCTGCCAGTGGCCCCCATTTTCCCGGCCTCGTGGCAGCACGGGGCGAACACCAAGGATCCTGGATATGACAACACTCACGCTCAAGATCACCGGCATGACCTGCGACCACTGTGCCAAAAATGCCCAGGAGGCACTGGAAGCCCTCGACGGTGTGAAGGCCTCGGTTTCCTGGGAGGAGGGCATCGCGCAGGTGGAGACACTGGGCCAAGTTGACATCGCCCGCCTGCTCGAGGCGGTGGAGTCCAAAGGCTACGGCGCGCGTCTCGCCAGCGAGGACGAGGGCACCATGGCGGGCGGCGGCAGCGGCCTGCATGTCGCCATCGTCGGCACCGGTTCCGGGGCCTTTGCCGCGGCCATCAAGGCCGCCGAGGCCGGCGCCAGCGTCACCATCATCGAAGGCGGCGAGGTCATCGGCGGAACCTGCGTCAATATCGGCTGCGTGCCGT
>JALTLF010000001.1:19534-29402 GCA_027005735.1 Chromatiales bacterium
ATCGTCGGCACCGGTTCCGGGGCCTTTGCCGCGGCCATCAAGGCCGCCGAGGCCGGCGCCAGCGTCACCATCATCGAAGGCGGCGAGGTCATCGGCGGAACCTGCGTCAATATCGGCTGCGTGCCGTCGAAGATCTTCATTCGCGGCGCCAACATTGCCTGGCTCCAGGGACATCATGGCGTCGCCGGGATCCCGCTCAACACGCCGAAGCTCGATCGCAAGGCCATGGTGGCACAGCAACAGGCGTGGGTGGAAAAGCTGCGTTACGCCAAGTACGAGAGCATCCTGGAGAGTAACCCCAACATCAACCTGGTGCGCGGCATGGCACGCTTCAAGGATGCTGGCACGCTTCTCGTGACGCGGGCGGACGGCAGCGAAAAAGAAGTCAGTGCCGATCGCATCCTGCTGGCCGTCGGCGCCAGTCCGGCCATTCCCGATATCCCCGGGTTGAAGGATACCCCCTTCTGGACCTCCACCGAGGCACTGGTGGCCGAGACCATCCCGAAACACCTCGTGGTGCTGGGTGCCTCGGTGGTGGCGCTGGAACTGGCGCAGGCCTTCCGGCACATCGGCGCCGAGGTCACGGTGCTGGCGCGCTCCACCCTGCTGTCGAAGGAAGATCCCGCCATCGGCGAGGGACTGGGGGCGGTATTCGAGGAAGAAGGGATCACGGTCATGTTGCAGACCTCGCCCGAGTCGGTGAGCCATGACGGCACGGAATTCGTGCTCCAGACCAACAACGGCGAAGTGCGCGGTGACCAGCTGCTGGTGGCCACCGGCCGCGCCCCCAACACCGCCGCTCTCGAGCTGGACAAGGCCGGTGTCGAAACCGACCGGCGCGGGGCCATTGTCATCGACGATCACATGCGCACCAATGTGCCGAACATCTACGCTGCGGGCGACTGCACCAGCCAGCCCCAGTTTGTCTACGTGGCCGCCGCCGCCGGAACCCGTGCCGCGCGCAACATGACCGGCGAGGACGTGGCTCTCGACCTTTCCGTCATGCCGGCGGTGGTG
The DNA here is from genome assembly GCA_027005735.1 of Chromatiales bacterium. GTDB lineage: Bacteria > Pseudomonadota > Gammaproteobacteria > CAMYNG01 > CAMYNG01 > HyVt-448. Next base: position 20,552 of record JALTLF010000001.1, read on the forward strand.
TTCACCGATCCCCAGGTGGGTACCGTGGGCCTGAACGAAGGGCAGGCCGCGGCGCAGGGCCTGGAGGTGGAGAGCCGCAGCCTCGACCTGGAGAACGTCCCGCGCGCGCTGGCCAACATGGACACGCGCGGTTTCATCAAGCTGGTGGCGGAGAAGGAGAGCGGCCGCATCGTCGGCTGCCAGGTGCTGGCCCACGAAGGCGGCGAGATCATCCAGACCGCCGCGCTGGCCATCCGCAACCGCATGACTATCCAGGACCTGGCCGACCAGCTGTTCCCCTACCTGACCATGGTGGAAGGCCTCAAGCTCACCGCCCAGACCTTCAACAAGGACGTCAAGCAGTTGTCCTGCTGCGCGGGCTGAGGCGCGGGCGCGTTTTCCTGCCGGGAAAAGGGCTGGCCTGACGGGCGTTTCGCTGACTCTCTTCCCGCTTCAAAATGCTCCCGCGGGCATGTAAGATGCACACCGGTTTTTCACCTTTGGGCGGGCCTCTTAGACTGGAACCCGGCGCGGGTTTCACCTGCCCGGATACCCCGAATATCCCCGGAAACCATGAACAGCGCTGGCGACAAGCTTACCGAACAGGATCCCGACCTGCGCTGGATGCGCCATGCGCTGTCCCTTGCGCGGCGGGCCGAGGCGGAAGGCGAAGTGCCGGTGGGGGCCGTTCTGCTGGATTCGGAAGGGGAGGTCCTCGGCGAGGGCTGGAACCGGCCCATCGGCAGCCATGATCCGAGCGCACACGCGGAAATCGTCGCCCTGCGCGCGGCGGCGCAACGCCTGGGTAATTATCGCCTCACCGGTACGACGCTCTATGTCACCCTGGAACCCTGTATCATGTGCGTTGGGGCCATCGTGCATGCCCGGGTGAAGCGCGTGGTCTATGGTGCGCCGGATCCGCGCACCGGCGCTGCCGGCAGCGCCTTCGACGTGTTGCAATCGCCGCTGCACAACCACCGCGTGGAAGTGACTGTCGGAGTGCTGGCCGATGAGTGTGGTGCCATATTGAAAAAGTTTTTTCAGAAAAAGAGACAGAAGTAAGCCATGAAGTTTCCTGCCGTTAGCCTCCTGTTATTTGTCGTACTTGCTACTGCCTGTGACCGTACGGAAGCGCCCGAGGCACCTGAATCCACGGCGGAGACCCTGGATACCCAGCTCGCGCGCCTTTCCAGCTATGCCCCGGTAGAGGTGGACATGCAGTTGCGCCAGGTGTCGGCGCACACCTGGTACGTCCAGGGCGCCGCCGGCGTCGCCACCGACAATGCCGGTTTCATCTCCAATGCCGGCGCGGTGATCACCGACGAAGGCATCGTGGTCTTCGATGCCCTCGGCACGCCCTCGCTGGCGGCCCTGTTCGTGCGCAAGCTTCGCGCGGTGACGAACCGGCCCATACGGAAAGTCATCGTCAGTCACTACCATGCCGATCACATCTACGGCCTGCAGGTCTTCGAGGAAATGGGTGCCGAGATCATTGCTCCCGCGGGCGCCATGGCCTACATAGATTCCGAGGTGGCGGCGGCGCGCCTCGAGGAGCGGCAGTTTTCGCTGGATCCCTGGGTCAACGAGCAGACCCGTATCGTGCGGCCGGATCGCCTCCTGCGCGAGCCGGAGACCTTTCACCTCGGCGGCGTCGAGTTCGTCGTCAGCCTGCTGGGCTCCGCCCATTCCGATGGCGATCTGACGCTGTATATTCCGCAGGACGATGTCCTCTTCTCCGGTGACGTCATCTTCGAGGGTCGCGTCCCCTACGTGGGCGACGCCAACACGCGCAACTGGCTGGCGGTTCTCAGGCGCATGGAGAAGCAAACGCTGAAGGCGCTCATCCCCGGTCACGGTCCCGCGGCCGGCGATCCCTCGCGAGCCATCAGCCTGACCCGCCGTTACATCGAGAAGTTGCGCAGCGAGATGGGCCGTGCCGCGCGCGAGATGGAACCCTTCGACGAGGCCTATGCCGCTGCCGACTGGAGCGAGTTTGCCCATCTGCCGGCCTTTGACCTGGCCAACCGCCGCAATGCCTACCAGGTCTATCTGGCCATGGAAGCCGAGGCGGCCGAGGGTGAGTAGCCGCACCGGGGGGCGACGAGAACGACGTATGCGGAGCCGGCGCATGGCATTGCGGCGATCTGCGTGCTGTCTGCTGCTCTCCTGCCTGGCGGCCGATGCCATGGCTTCCGCGCCTGAGGCAGAGCCCGGGCTGGCTGAGGGGACGCGCGTGGAATCGGCCCTCGACCGCCGTATTCGCATCGAACGGCGCACGCGCTATGAATCCTTCGTGCTGACACCCCACAAACCCAACTACCTCATGCCGTGGAGCTACAACGATCTGCCCGTCAACGCGCCGAGCGAGTTCGGCGGCCCCGGCGGTACGGATCGCATCGAGATAAAGTTCCAGCTGAGCGTCAAGTTCTCCATTGCCGAGGACATTTTCACCGAGCAAGATTCGCTCCAGTTCGCCTATACCAATCTCTCCTTCTGGCAGGCCTACAACGATAGCGTCTCCAGCCCCTTCCGCGAGACCGTCCACGAGCCGGAACTGTTCATGATCTTTCGCAACGACTGGGAAGTGATGGGCTTCCGCAATCGCCTCATCCAGGCGGGTTTCGTGCACCAGTCTAACGGCCGTTCCGGGGTGGATTCCCGTAGCTGGAACCGTTTCTACCTGGACTTTATCTTCCAGCGGGGCGAATTCTACCTCAGCCTCCGCCCCTGGTACCGGCTAGGCGAGCCAGGCATCGATGACAACCCCGACATCGAGAAGTTTCTCGGACACGGCGAATTGCGGGGGGTATGGGCCTGGAACGCACACACACTGAGCATCATGCTGCGCAACAACCTGCACGCGGAGAATTACGGAGCGGTGGAGCTCAACTGGAGCTTTCCGATGAGCCGACGGGTGCGATGGTTCGTGCAGTATTTCGACGGCTACGGCGAGAGCATGATCGACTACAACGTTCGCGTGGAGCGACTTGGCATTGGCGTGGCGCTGACGGACTGGCTCTGAGGGCAGGCTTGCCACTTAACCGGCGGAATCGATCTCTTCGCTGGCTTCGCCGCTGTTGTTGATGATTACCTGGTTGCCGCCAAGTTCCCTGGCACGGTCCAGGTTGATCGTGGCGTTTTCCAGAAGGTCTTCGATTTTCTCGCCGTCGTCAGGATAGATGGAAATGCCAACGCTGATGCTGAGGCGCATGGGTTTGGCGCCGCGCAGGAGGCTGATGTCGTGTTCGGTAATGGCCTTGCGCAGGCGCTCGCCGGTATTGAACGCGTCATCGACGCCGATTTCCGGCAGGATAATGATGAAATCATCGTTGCCATAACGCACCACGGTGTCCACCGGGCGTACTTCGCGGCTGAGGGTGACGGCAACGATGCGCAGGGCCTCGTCTCCCGCGACGTGCCCCCAGGTCTCGTTGACCAGCGTGAAGTTGTCGATATCCACCATCATCAGGGCAAAGGGCTTGGTATAACGGCGTGCACGTTCCAGCTCGGTGGCAAGGCGCACCTTGAACTCGCGGCGATTGAGCAGCCCGGTGAGAGCATCGTGGATGGTATGCAGGTTGATGCTGGTCTGGTTGCTGCGGATCATGCCGGCCATGCAGTTGAAGGCCTCGGCGATGCGGCCCAGTTCCCCCGAGTCCTGCGTTTCCACGCGATGCTCGAGGTCGCCGGCGAGGATCTGTTCGGCATTCCTGCGGATCTTGCGCAGGGGTTCGAAGACGGCCAGATATATCAGCACGATGGCGGTGAGCGAGAGCAGAAGACCGAAGAAGGCAGTGGCAGCAATGAGCAGGTTGGAGTCCTTGCGCTCCTGCAGGCTGGTATAGAGGTTCGTGCGTGTTTCCTTGTGTACCTTTGTCTGGAAGCGCGAGATATTCTGTCGAATGGTGCTCAGCGCCGCATTGATATCGTTCAGCATCGATGCGGCCCCGTCGCTTTTGTCGGCAACCAGTTTTTCGCGTAAGGCCTGCCATTCCGTGGCGGCGTCTTCGAGCCCGTACTGGCGATAACTCAGGGCCAGCGAGGATTGCATAACGTCACTAAAAAGCATGTCGATGTCACGGATGGCGCTGAACAGGGGGCCTTCGCGAACCTGAAAATCGGCATCGGTGGTTTCCTGCCAGGCGCCGGGGATGCGTTGTAGCTGTTGATGCAGCTCACCCACGGCATCGAAATTGACGAACAACTGCTCCACGACCTCGTCGAGAGGATTGAGGGAGCGCACGAAGGAGCCATAGGAGATAATGGCAAGCACAATGAGGGGAGCAAGCGCGGCCAGGGCGCCGAATAGAAAGCGTCCGCGCAGGGAGTGCAGCAGTCTGGAAATCAGCCTTCCGGGCATCCCTTTCCCCCAGGAGCGTATATGTCGTTTATTGTCCCGTGGTCACCATTGGACCACCTGTGTTACGCGAACGAACCCGCAGCCGATTCCGGCTTATAGTACGGGTGAGGCGATGGCAAAGACAGGCCGGTTCTGGCGTTCGGCCGGATCGTTGGCCAGGTACCAGGAGAGGATATCGTAGTAACTGCGGATATTCTCCACATAACGGACTGGTTCGTTGCCGCGCGCATAACCATGGCGCGTTTTTCTGTACCACTTGCGCTTGCGTAACAGGGGCAGGTTCTCCTTGATGCTCTGCCAGCTGTCGGGATCGCCATTGCGCCAGCGGGTGATGACACGCGCATCCTGCAAGTGTCCATAACCGACGTTGTAGGCAGCCAGCGCCAGCCAGATACGATCAGCCTCATTGATGTGACCGGGGATCTTGTCGATCAGGCTGCGCAGGTAGCGGGCGCCACCCTCGATGCTCTGTTGCGGATCGGTGCGGCGCGTGACGCCGAGTTGCGCGGCGGTGGCCTGCGTCAGCATCATGAAACCGCGTACGCCCGTGGGCGACACCGCGTGGGGATTCCAGTGGGACTCCTGGTAGGCCACCGCGGCCAGCAGGCGCCAGTCGAGGTCGTATTTCGCCGCGGCGCGCTCCAGCATGGGGCGATAGCGCGGCAGGCGGCGCTTGACGTGGCCGATGAAGGTATGGGTGCCGGCGTAGTCATAGGTGCGCACGTGGCTGTAGAAACCCTTGACGATGAGCGCCAGTTGCCCGCTCTCTTCCAGCTCCCTGAAGAAGCGGGTGGCTTCCTGGTAGAGGCTGTCGTCCGGACCATGCGCGAAGGCCCAGGCCAGCGGGCGAGGGCGGGTCACATCGAAGGCCACGCCGAGGTGGGGATAGAAGCGGCGATGCAGGGTCAGCTCGTTGGAATCGACGATGGTGTAGTCGATTATTTCTTCCGCCACCAGGTTGAGCAATTCGAGGGTATCGACGCCTTCCACTTCGTCCCAGCTGAGCCCGGGATTGTCGGCCTTGCGCTGGGCAAGCAGCTCGGCATGGGCGCTGTGGGCCAGGACCTCCAGGTGGCCGTTGCTCGCGGCGCTGAGCAGATCCGCGGGGCGGCGGTTGGTGCCGCGGCGGTAGACCAGTTGTTCGGTGATGTACTGGTAGGGCGGGGTGAAGCGGACCTTGCGCTGGCGCGCCTCGGTGATGGTCAGGCCGGCGGCGGCAAGGTGGACGCGGCCCTCGGCGACGCCGTCGAGGATCTCCTGCAGATCGGAGGTGGTCTCGATTTCCAGTTCCACGCCGAGGTGGCGGGCAAAGCGCTCCAGCAGTTCGTATTCCAGGCCCTCGGGGCCATGGGGGCCGAGGGAGTAGGTGGTGACGCCCTCGCGGGTGTAGACGTGCAGCTTGCCGCTGGCGCGGATCTCGTCGAGCAGGCTGCTGCCGGAGCCCCGGGCCTGCAGGCCGATGGCCACCAGGCTGAGGACGGTGATCACCGCAGCCACCAGCGCCAGCAGGCGCTTACGGGTGTCACCATTTATATACGTCAGCTTGTCCATCCTGCCCTTCAATATCGGTCGCCTGCGTCCATTGCTGTAGTTTTGTGATATAAACCGTCGTCCCAGAGCCCCGGGGTTTGCCGGGGCGGCCCGCCAGAGGGCGAATATTAACAAATTCTAACATTCAAATCTTGCGCTTCCGTGGCCATCACGTATCATGGGCTCCCCGGAGAGATGCCGGAGCTGGCCGAACGGGCTTGACTCGAAATCAAGTGATCCCTTGCGGGATCCGAGGGTTCGAATCCCTCTCTCTCCGCCAGAACCTGTTTCACCCGCCCTGACTTCCTGTTTCCCGGTACTTTATTTCACCCCGATTCGAACCCGAGGATGGCCACCGCCCCGTTGCCCGGCGGTTTCCCGGGTACTGGCAATCTCTGCGCCGCGGGGCTATAGTCTGGGCCCAATTATAGGTTTTTGCTGGAAAAATTACCGTATTTCAGTGGCATTAGCGCCAAAGCAGTAGCGCCCCGGCCACTCCCGTTTCCCTTTATGCCCATCATTTCCCTGGAAAAGGCCGGGCTGGCCTACGGCACCCGGGTCATGCTCGACGACGTCAACTTCAGCGTGGAGCCGGGCGAGCGCATCGCCCTGGTGGGCCGCAATGGCGCGGGCAAATCCACCCTGCTCAAGGTGCTCGCCGGTGAGGTGGGCCTCGACGAGGGCTTTTGCCGCGCAGATCCGGTCACGCGCGTGGCGCGCCTGGACCAGGACGTGCCCATGGCCGAAGAAGTCAGCGTGTTCGATGCAGTAAGCGGCGGGTTGGGCGAAATTAGTGATATTTTGAGCCGCTATCATCGCCTCAGCGTGGCCCTGTCCCATGACGCGGATCCGGCGCAGATGCGCGAGCTGGCCGAACTCCAGCAGGCCCTGGAGAGCCGCGGCGCCTGGCAGCGGGAACAGCGGGTGGAGACGGTGATCAGCCGCCTCGATCTGCCCGCCGATGCCACCCTGGGCGAGCTGTCCGGCGGCCTGCGTCGGCGGGTCATGCTGGGTCGGGCGCTGGTCAGCGAGCCCGACCTGCTGTTGCTCGACGAGCCCACCAACCACCTGGATATCGCCGCCATCCAGTGGCTCGAGCAGTTCCTGGTGAAGTTTCCCGGCAGCCTCATCTTCGTCACCCATGACCGCCAGTTCCTCGCCAACCTGGCGACGCGCATCGTCGATCTGGATCGTGGCCGGCTGACCAGCTTCCCCGGCGACTATGCCGCCTATCTCGAGCGAAAGACCCACCTGCTTGAAGTGGAGGCGCGCCAGCGGGCCGAGTTCGACAGGAAGCTGGCCAGGGAAGAGGCCTGGATCCGACAGGGGATCAAGGCCCGGCGCACGCGCAACGAGGGCAGGGTGCGCGCCCTCGAAGCCCTGCGCGAGGAAAAGGCGGCCCAGCGCCAGCGCCAGGGGGTGGCGCGGATGGACGTGGACAGCGGGGATCTGTCCGGCAAGATCGTCTTCGATGCCCAGAAACTGTGCATTGCCTGGGGAGAATGCGTAGTGGTGCGGGATCTCGACCTGCGGATTCTGCGTGGCGAGCGCGTGGGCATCGTCGGACCCAATGGCTGTGGCAAGAGTTCCTTGCTGAAGGTATTGCTGGGTGAGCGGGCGCCCACTTCCGGCAAGCTGGTGCGGGGTACCCGGTTGCAGGTGGCTTATTTCGACCAGCAACGCGCCCAGCTCGATCCGGAGGCCAGCGTCTTCGACAACCTCAACCACGGCAGCGATACGGTGAGCATCGGCGGGCGTTCCCGCAACGTCTTCGGCTACCTCCAGGACTTCCTCTTTCCCCCGGACCAGATCCGTGCGCCGGTGAAGACTCTCTCCGGCGGCGAGCGTAACCGCCTGCTGCTGGCGCGCCTGTTCACACGGCCTGCCAACCTGCTGGTCCTCGACGAGCCCACCAACGACCTCGACGTGGAAACCCTCGAACTGCTGGAGGAACTGCTGGCGGACTTTGACGGCACCCTGCTGGTGGTGAGCCACGACCGCAGCTTCCTGGACAATGTCGTCAGCAGCACGGTGCTGTTCGAGGGGGAAGGGAGGGTGCGGGAGTACGTGGGCGGCTACAGCGATGCGATGGCACAGTTTGCGCGACAGGCGTCACAGGACTGGAAAAAAGTTGTTCAGGAACCTAAAGTTAGCACGCCCGCGGCCGAAAAAGCGCGTAGTGTCGGAAAACCGGCGCGCAGGCCGGCACCCGGCAAGCTGAGCTACAAGGACCAGCGTGAACTGGACGGCCTGCCGGCACGCATCGAGGCCCTCGAGGCGCGCCTCGACGAACTGCGCGAGGTCATGGCCGATCCGGCGTTCTACCGGCAGGCGGGGGAACAAATTGCCGCCACGCGGGGTGAATTAAATAAGGTATCCGAGGAACTGGATGCCGCCTACGCACGCTGGGAAGCGCTTGAAGCCGCCCGTGAGGGGCAAGCATGCGGCCGCGGGCCGCAACAGTGACAATCCCGGTCTCACGTCCGGACGATAAAACCCGAAAAGAGGAAGACATCCAATGAAACTACAGCGACTCCTGTTTGCAGCGGCACTCCTGTTACCCTTCCAGGCCATGGCCGACACCATTGGCCTGTACGTGGGCGCCGGCCAGTGGGACCATGGTGTATCCGGCGGCTTCCGTGACAACGGCACCGTCAATATCGAAAGCTCGGCGCTGAACATGCCCGACAACCGCGAAGGTTACTTCTACGCCAATATCGAACACCCCCTGCCGCTCATCCCCAACGTTCGCGTCGCCTCCACGGATCTGGTGCACAACGGCAGCAACGGTACGGTCAACGCAACCTTTGGTGGCGCCACCATCAATGCCAGTAACGTCACTTCGATCTTCGATTTCACCCACACGGACATCACCCTCTATTACGAGTTGCTGGACAACGTCGTGAGTTTCGACGTGGGCATCACCGCCCGCCAGCTGGACGGCCAGATCTACCTCTCCGATGGGGTCAACACCGGTCAGGT
>JALTLF010000002.1 GCA_027005735.1 Chromatiales bacterium
GCCTCCAGCATTTCCTGGATCTTCGGACCAAGGATGAGCTCCATGGCGAAGCCCATCTTGCCGCCCGGTACCACGAGGGTGTTGGGGCGCGACATGAAGGAGTCGTTGATCATGTTGAGCAGGTAGGGGAAGTCCACGCCGAACTTCTGCGGATTGCGGAAGCGGATGACGATGAAGCTCTCGTCCGGCGTCGGGATGTCGCGGGCAATGAAGGGGTTGGAGGTGTCCACCGTGGCGACGCGCTGGAAGTTGACGTCGGTGCGCGAGAACTGGGGCGTGATGTAGTTCACGTAGTCCGGCATGCGGCGCAGGATGGTATCGACGATGACCTCGGCGGAGTAGCCGCGCTCGGCGGCGTCGCGGTGGATCTTCTGGATCCATTCGAGGTTGACGATGGGCACCACGCCCACGCCGAGGTCCACCTGGCCGGCGACGTCGGCGCTATCGGTCTTCACCAGGCCGTGCAGGCCTTCGTAGAACAGCAGGTCGGTGCCGGCGTCGATGTCTTCCCAGGGGGTGAACTCGCCGGGCTTGAGCTCGGTACCGAGGCGGGCGTTGTGCTCGGCGGCCTCTTCATCGCTGTGCAGGTAGTAGCGGCGCTGGCAGGTGCCGGTCTCGCTGTAGGTGCGGAAGGTTTCCTCGAGCTTGTCGAAGAGGTTGGCCTCTTCACCGAAGTGGCTGAAGTAGCGGTTGCCCTTTTCCTCAGCGGCCTTCATGGCGGCCTTCATGTCGGCGCGGTTGTAGCGGTGGTAGCTGTCGCCCTCGATGATGACCGGGTTGATCTTCTCGCGGAAGAAGATGTGCTCGAAGGCGCGCTTGACCGTGGTGGTGCCCGCCCCCGACGAGCCCGTCACGGCGATAATGGGGTGTTTCACTGACATCGGTTGCTCCTTAAATTTTTCCTGCGGATCGAATCGGGTCCATTCAGGCCGCGCGCCGGCCGGGGGCCCTCTGGGCCGGCCCGGCGGGCGGCGATGGAAACTGGCGCCGCTGCTGTGTGTTCTTGTTTGGCGAAACGAGCCGCGTATTCTAAAGAAATGGCGCGCCCGTGTCTTCCCGGCCCGAGGGCCGGCGGAAAGGGCGTCAGGGGGTTAGTAGTTACTAACTGCGGAGATAGCCTCAGCGCTGCTCCCGTGCGATGGCGCGGTAGCCGATGTCGCGTCGGCAGGTCATGTCGGGCCAGGAAATGGAATCGACCAGGGCGTAGGCGGCCTGCTGGGCGGCGGAGACGGTCTCGCCGAGGGCGGTGACGCACAGCACACGCCCGCCGCTGGTGACCACCTGGCCGTCCCTGAGGGCGGTGCCGGCGTGGAAGATGTGGGCATCGGGGCCGGTGTCGGCGGGGCTCGCCGGCAGGCCCTCGATGACGTCGCCCTTGCGGTAGGACCCGGGGTAGCCGCCGGCGGCCAGCACCACGCCCAGCGCCGCGCGGGGGTCCCACTCGGCGGTGACGCGGTCGAGGCGCCCGTCCAGTGCCGCCTCGCACAGGGCCACGAGGTCCGACTTGAGGCGCAGCATGATGGGCTGGGTTTCGGGATCGCCGAAGCGCACGTTGTACTCGATGACGCTGGGCGCGCCATCGGGGCCGATCATCAGCCCGGCATAGAGAAAGCCGGTGTAGGGGTGGCCCTCGGCGGCCATGCCCCGCACCGTGGGCAGGATGACCTCGTCCATGATGCGGGCGTGGACCTCGGGGGTGACCACCGGCGCGGGGGAGTAGGCGCCCATGCCGCCGGTGTTGGGGCCGGTGTCGCCCTCGCCGATGCGCTTGTGGTCCTGGGAGGTGGCCATGGGCAGGACGTGCTCGCCGTCCACCATGCAGATGAAGCTCGCCTCCTCGCCTTCCAGGAAGTCCTCGATGACCACGCGGTGGCCGGCCTCGCCGAAGGCGTTGCCGGCCAGCATGTCGCGTACCGCCGACTCGGCGGTGGCCAGGTCCATGGCGACGATGACGCCCTTGCCGGCGGCCAGGCCGTCGGCCTTGATGACGATGGGCGCGCCCCGCTCGCGCACCCAGGCCAGGGCGGCGTCCACCTCGGTGAAATTGGCGTAGGCGGCGGTGGGGATGCCGTGGCGGGCGAGGAAGTCCTTGGTGAAGGCCTTGGAGCCCTCCAGTTGCGCGGCGGCGCGGCTCGGGCCGAAGCAGCGCAGGCCGGCGGCGCGGAATTCATCGACGATGCCGGCCACCAGCGGCGCCTCGGGGCCGACGATACTCAGGTCGATGTCGTTTTGCAGGGCGAAGTCGCGCAGCGCCGTGATGTCCTCGGCGCCGATGGCGACGTTCTCCAGCCCCGGCTCGGCGGCGGTGCCGGCGTTGCCCGGTGCCACGAAGACCGTTTCCACCTGCGGCGACTGCGCCGCCTTCCAGGCCAGCGCGTGTTCGCGCCCGCCCCCTCCGATCACCAGTACCTTCATCGTGCCGTCCTGCCTGTCGTCATGTGTGGGTTTTCAGGGTTGTTCGCCGGCGTCGCTTTCCGCGGGTGCCTGGCGGTAGCGGCCATTGTAATAGAGCATGTAACGCGCGGTCTCGTAGATGTCGTGGCAGCGCCGTGCCAGGCGGGCGAAGACCTCCGGGTGCGCGTCGGCGACGTCCTCGCGCGGCGTGGCGCTGTCGAGGCGGTGCAGGCGCGCCTGGCTGCCGTCGGCCTTGCCGCGAAAATAGAAGCCCTCGCCAATGAGCCCGATGTCCGGGTTGGGGCTGTTGAGAATGGTGAAGGCAAGGGGCGTCTGCGCGGTGCGCGGGTCGAGCAGGTCGCGGCCGAGGGTGGTGTTGCGGTACTCCGGCAGCACCAGGCCGGCCACCGTGGGCAGCACGTCCAGCTCGCTGGCGACGCGGTCGATGCGTCGCGGCGGCAGCAGTGCGGGGGCGTAGATCACCAGCGGCACGTGGATGGTGCCGAGCGCCAACTGGGTGTCGGCGGGGCGCATGTGCTCGCCGCTGCCGGGCAGGCCGTGATCGCCGAAGAAGACGAACACGGTGTTGTCGAACCACGGCGCCTTGCGTGCCGCTTCCATGAACACGCCGATGCTGTGGTCCATGTAGCGGAAGGAGTTGTACTCGCCGCTGGAGTCGAAGCCGAAGCGGCGCAGCTCGGCCTCGTCGCGCTCGTCGCGCTCGAAGCCGTGGTTGATCTCCGGGATGGTGTAGGGACGGTGGTTGCCCGAGGTCTGGATGACGGCGAGGAAGGGGCTGCCGTCGAGGCCGTTCAGGGTCTCCACCGCCTCGAGGAACAGGGCGTGGTCCGGGATCCCCCACACGTCCACGCGCGGCGCCTTGTAACTGCCTTCCTCGTGGATCACCAGTCCGGGGATGTTGCGTTGCAGCACGCCACGGATGTTGCCCCAGCTCGCGCTGCCGCCGAGGAAATAGTGTTTCCGGTAGCCGGCGAAGTCGGCGAGGATGCTGTGCTGGTCCACCACCAGCGGGTTGCGCGAGGCGGTGCGCACGATCTCGGGATCGGGGATGCCGGTCACCAGGGTGAACACCGAGCGCGCCGTGCCCGGCTGCGGCGTGTAGTAGTTGCTGAAATACAGCCCACCGCGGGCCAGCGCGTCGAAGTGGGGCGTGGGCCTGAGCGGGTTGCCGCCGATGCCGGTCTTGAAGGCGGCGAAGGACTCGAGGAACACCAGCACCACATTGGGCCGCCGGTCGGCGAGGTTGCTGGCCGGGCGCACCACGCGCAGGTAGTCGAGGGTTTCGGCGTCGGGGTGGTCCACGCCGAGCAGTTCGGCCATGCGCGGGTAGGCGGCGCGCGCGGCAGCGGTATCGTAGTTAAGGCGCCGGTTCTTGAGGGTCGCGGCGACGTGCAGGCTGGGGTTCACCGTCACCGCCGCGGCGAAGGCATGGGGGCTGAAGAAGGCATTGGACCAGCGCAGCGGGTACCAGGAGAGCTGGCCGTAGAGGCCGAGCAGTACCAGCGCCGCCACCGCCGTGCCCCGTACCAGGCGATATATGCGCGGGCGGGGCATGTCCTCGGTGGCGCCAAGCCGGGCGATGACGCGCGCGTGCAGGCGATAGACGGCGAAGGCCAGCAGGCCGACCCCCAGCGCGCCCCACACCACGGGATAGGACTGCCATACCATCTGCGCCGAGATCAGCGGGTTGGCGGCAAAGCGCAGCACGGTGGCGTCCAGCGGCTTGTGCAGGTAGGCGTAGTAGCCCATGTGCAGCAGGTAAACGAGGAAGGGGACGATGACCGCCAGCGTCAGCCATCCGGCCCAGAGGCGTGCGCGACGCGGCCCGGCGAAGGGGCCGAGGCGGCTCGCGCCGAGCAGCAACAGCGGCAGCAGGAGCAGCAGGACCAGGCGCAGATCGAACTTGCCGCCGAGATAGAAGCTTTGCGCCAGGTCGGCGCCGCTGAGGGGATCGGCGGGATCGCGGAACCACCACCAGAAGATCCCCCGCATGAGGGCCATCAGGCCCAGGTTCAGCGCCAGGGCAAAGAGGGTCAGCTTGAAAAGTCGGGGCATGGCGGTGGTGTCGGGCTTAGGGGATCGGTCGGCGGCGGAAGTATAACATGCCGGCCGCGCCGTCCCGGCCAGGTCGCCGCCCCCTGGGCCCCGGATGCAGCCTGCTGCCGTTTGCGGTATCGTGGGCGAGCTATCCGCAGCAACTCAGGCCGCTTCGCACCATGCGTCTTTACTCCGGGCGACTCGTCAAACGCCTCCTTGTCTTTCTCGTTCTGTTCGTCGCCGCCTATGGCCTCGGCCGCCTGGTGGTGGTGTGGTCGGACAGCCAGTTCGCGGGCGTGCGCGCGCCCTACCTGCAGAGCATGGCGAGCGACGGCGTGACCCTGCGCTGGCACAGCCGCGAGGCCTACCGCGGCGTGGTGCGCTACGGGACCGCGCCCGATGCGCTGGTGCACAGCCAGGCCGAACTGGGCGCCGTCACGGATCACCATGTGCGCCTCGAGGGCCTCGCGCCGGGGACGCGCTACTACTACAGCGTGGGGAATGCCCACGAGACGGCATACGGCGGGCCGGACTACTGGTTCGTCACCGCACTGCCGTGGCCGGCCGAGCAAGCCGCCGATCCCGTGCGCCTGTGGGTGACCGGTGATGCCGGTCAGCCCGGCAAGGATCAACTCGCCGTGGCCGGCGCCGCGCGCGACTGGTCACGCGCCCACCGACGTGCCTCGCCGTTGCCCTTCGATGCCTGGCTCACCACCGGCGACAATGCCTACCGCTCGGGCAGCATGGCGCAGTTCCAGGCGGCACTGTTCGAGCCCTTTGCCGATCTGCTGCGCAACGTACCCATCTGGCCCGCCTACGGCAATCACGACGCGCGCCGCCGGGCCTTCTTCCGACTGTTCGATTTTCCGCGCCGGGGCGAGGCGGGGGGCCTGCCCTCGGGCAGCGAACACTACTTCGCCTTCGACCACGGTCCCGTGCACGTGGTGATGCTCGACAGCCAGGACGGCGAGCTCGCCCCCGACAGTGAGATGCTCGACTGGTTGCAACGCGATCTGCGCGCCAACCGGCGACCGTGGGTCATCGCCGTCTTTCATCACCCGCCCTACACGCGGGGCTCCCACGACTCCGATTCGCGGCGGGATTCCGGCGGGCGCATGGTGCGCGTGCGCGAGCGGCTCGTGCCCCTGCTGGAGCGCCTGGGCGTGGATCTGGTGCTGAGTGGCCACAGCCACATGTACGAGCGCAGCCATCTCCTCGCCTGCCATTATGGCGACAGCGCCAGCTGGCGGCCGGGGCTGGCCCTGCAGAGGCCGGCGGACTTCGTCTATCGCAAGCGCCGTGCCGGCGTCATGCCGCCCGGCGGCGGTCTCGACGGCACCATCTATGCGGTAGTGGGCTCTTCCTCGCGCCTGGACGACGGCCCGCTGGATCATCCCGCCATGGCCGTCTCGCGCCACGCCATGGGCTCCCTCGTCATCGACGTGACGGCCGGCGCGCTGACGGCGCGCTTCGTGGAACGCGACGGCCGCATCGGCGATCGCTTCCGCATCCTCAAGGGACAGGCGCAGGCCCCCGCGCCGCTGCAGCAGTGCCCGCCGGCGTCCTGAGGCAATACCCGCGGCGGGCGCAGGGATGAGCCGGCAGGACGCCTTTGCTACAATCCCGCCACGCAGATTCACCAGGAGTGGAAACCGCCAATGAAACTGAATGTCGTCGTGGGTGAGGAAAGTCACCCGGTCGAGGTCCCCGAGGACGTGCTCACCGGCGCGGGGGAGATGTTCGACAAGATGGATCGCGACATGGACAGGGGCTGGCAGATGGGCCGCTTCTGGGTGGATTCCCCCACCGTGGAACAGCGCTGCCAGATCGTCGCCGATCGCCTGCTCACCGCCCTGTCCAACGACAATGCCAACATGGCCACCATGATGGCGGCCTATATCCTCTCCCGCATGCCCAACGCCACGGCGGTCTTCGTTGCCACCAACGGCGAGATCGTCGAGACCGAGTTCGAGCGCGGTTGAATCAGGACCGTTGCGAGTGGTGAAATCAGGGATTAGATCCTCTCGCTACTCGCCACTCGCGACCTGTGGTAACACCGGCAGCGTCTCGGCCTGCGGCCGCGCGCGGGCGCTATCTCGCACCATCACCACATACGCAATGCCCTGGATGAGCAACCAGGCGAGTACCATGCTCACCGCGGTGTGGCCGAGGAAGTGATCGCCGATGGCCATCTTGTAGATCCCGATGGTCCAGCCCACCGCCACCGCGGCGGCCAGTGCGATGCGACGTCGGCGCGGGTCGCGAAACAGGAAGAACAGCGACATCAGGGCGAAGCCGCCGCTGGCATGGCCGGCGGGATAACAACGTTGCACCTCGCTCGGACAGGTGCCGTCCGGCCAGCGGTGCAGGAGAGTGACATGGGGGAAGGGCCCGCCGTAGCGTTGCAGGCTCTTCGGACAGGGGACGTTGGTCTGTGCCTTGAGTTCGCCCACGGCGAGGGGCACCAGGATGCAGGCGAGCAGAACCACCACGAGGCCGCGGCGATATGCCCGTAGCCACCGGCTACGGAAAAAGAACAGCAGGGTGGCGAGGAGCGCGAGCACGAAGCCCACGTACAGTTTTTTGATCCCGTCGTAGAAGAAAAAGCGCGCGACGGGTTCGTCACGATCCACCCGCCAGTGCCCGCTGGCGAAATCGTAGAGCCGGTCCTGCACGAACAGGTTGAGATCGCTGTACTCGAACAGCAGCACGGTGGCCACCAGGGCCAGCAGCGTAAGGAGGATTTGGCGGGGAGTAGGAATCATCGGGAACGTCCTGTTCGGAAATTGTATCGGTTCCCCGGCGGGAAACATTAATCCGCCCTTAATACCGCTACGAATAGTACGAAAATGTGGCGTGGAGTGACGGGCTGGCGGATTCCCGGCAACAGCCATGTCCCCGGCTGTTGTGGATGGGGCTGGCGAGGATCAGGCCCCGCCAGCTACCTGTTCCCGTCGCGCGTCCTGCAGGATGTGCAGCCCGCCGCGGATGACGAGCATGACGATGGCCAGGCCGATGACAATGTCGGGATAGCGGGAGTCCAGCAGGTGGACCAGCAGGCCGCCGAGGATGATGCCCAGGTTGGCGATGACGTCGTTCTTCGAGAAGATCCAGCTGGCGCGCATGTGCACCTCGCCCTCGCGGTGACGGGCGATGAGGATCAGGCAGATGACATTGGCCACCAGCGCCACGGCGCCCACCGCCATCATCATCCACGACTCGGGATCACTACCGAAGATGGCGCGGCGCAGGATGTCGGCCAGCACGCCGAGACCGAGCAGGATCTGGAACAGGCCGCTCCAGCGGGCGGCGCGGATCTTGTGTTCGGCGGCACGTCCCACGGCATACAGGCCGATGCCGTAGACGCCTGCGTCGGCGAGCATGTCCAGCGAGTCGGCAATGAGCGCGGTGGACTCGCTGAGGATACCCAGGCCGAACTCGGCGAGGAACATGACGCCGTTGATGGCCAGCAGGATGATCAGCACGCGGCGCTGTTCGCGATCCCGGATTTCGATTTCACAGCCACATCCCGACATGGGTGAGGTTTACTCCCTTTCGCCTTCGAGGTTTCAGGCGGCATTATATGGTGAGGCGGCGCGCGAAGCCATGCGGGACGCGTGGCTCGTGTCATCGCGCGGGATGCAGGGGAATTGGGTCGGATGTCGTCTCGTCGAGTGTCCGCCAGAGCGAATAAACCGGTCCCCCCGCCTTCCGGGCGGGGGACAGGCGGGGGTCGATTACCAACATATGAACAATGGTGGGGAAAGCACTCGCGATGCCCTGTGCATCTTCCGCGGTGGTATCGATCCCCTCATCCTGTCCTTCTCCCAGTGGGAGAAGGGACCGTTATACAGGGCCTTGCGATCAGCCCCCTCTCCCTCAGGGACCTCGGTGCCCCGCAGGGGTAGAGGGTTGGGGTGAGGGGATCAAATCCTCGAACCTCGCTACTCGAAACTTGTCTAGTG
>JALTLF010000003.1 GCA_027005735.1 Chromatiales bacterium
CATCATGATGCCGCACCCGGAACGCGTGTTCCGCGCGGTGCAGAATTCCTGGCACCCGGATGAGTGGGGCGAAGACGGCCCCTGGATGCGCCTGTTCCGCAATGCGCGGGTCTGGCTTGGCTGAATACGTCCACCGGCCGCCTTGTCACACGAAAGAAGGGGCAACAGTCATCTTCTGCCTGTCGATCCCGGGCATATACGGAACATGGTTCCTCGCTCGCTTTATGGATGTGCTTTTATGCCATCGGACAACTGATCTGTTGCAGCTTATATTTAGGGGAACCCCGTCGGCCTGAGCGGTCGTCGCGGCCCGTTTCGCCCGGTATGGTATATACTCGCTGCCCATGGCCACCGCCCTGTCCATCCATGACCTGAAGAAGACCTATGCCAGCGGGGTCGAGGCGCTCAAGGGTGTCGACCTCGAGGTGAGCGAGGGCGATTTCTTCGCCCTGCTGGGTCCCAATGGCGCCGGCAAGTCCACCACCATCGGTATCGTCTGCGGCCTGGTCAACAAGACGGCGGGTGAGGTGCGGATCTTCGACCATGATGTCGACCAGCAGCGTGAACTGGCCAAGAGTTTCATCGGCCTGGTGCCCCAGGAGTTCAACTTCAACCAGTTCGAGCCGGTCGAGGAGATCGTCATCAACCAGGCCGGCTATTACGGCATTTCACGCCGTGCGGTCCTCGCCCGTGTCCAGGAGTTGCTCGAACAGCTCGGCCTGTGGGACAAGCGCCGTGAAATGGCGCGCGAGCTGTCCGGCGGCCAGAAGCGCCGCCTCATGATTGCCCGCGCCCTGGTGCACCGCCCGCGCCTGCTCATCCTCGACGAGCCCACCGCCGGCGTGGATATCGAGGTGCGGCGTTTCATGTGGGACTACCTGCGCGAAATCAATGGCCAGGGCACGACCATCATCCTCACCACGCACTACCTCGAAGAGGCGGAGAGCCTGTGCCGGCATATCGCCATTATCGACCACGGCCGTACCATCGAGAGTACCGCCATGAAGGACCTGCTGCTGAAGCTGCACCGCGAGACCTTCGTGCTCGATACCCGGGAGCGGCTGCCCTGTGACATCGCCATACCCGGTTTCACGGCGCGGCGCGTGGACGATACCACCCTGGAGGTGGAAGTGGAGCGTTCGCGGAGTATCAATACCATGTTCGCGGAGCTGGAGAGACAGGGTATCCATGTGATCAGCATGCGCAACAAGAGCAACCGGCTCGAGGAGCTCTTTCTCGGTATCATCGAGGCAGGCAAGGCATGAACCTCGCCCAGCAACACGCCGCCTTCATGACCATCCTGCGCAAGGAGATCCTGCGTTTCATGCGCATCTGGGTGCAGACCGTCCTGCCGGCCGGCATCATCATGACCCTCTACTTCGTCATCTTCGGCAAGCTCATCGGCTCGCAACTGGCCGACATCCAGGGCCTGTCCTACATGGACTACATCGTGCCCGGCATCATTATCATGGCCATCATGAACAACTCCTACGCCAACGTGGTGTCGTCGTTCTACAGCGCCAAGTTCCAGCGCCACGTGGAGGAGATGCTGGTCTCCCCCATGCCCAACTATCTCATTGTCGCGGGTTATGTCGCTGGCGGCATTGCGCGTGGCTGTGTAGTCGGACTGGTGGTGACGGCAGTGGCAATGTTCTTCACCGACCTGCAGGTGTACGACTGGGCCGTGGCCCTGCTGGTGGTCTTTCTGACCAGCCTGCTGTTTGCCCTTGGCGGCTTCATCAATGCCGTCTATGCCAACAGTTTCGACGACATCTCCATTGTGCCTACCTTCGTGCTGACGCCCCTGACCTACCTGGGCGGCGTGTTCTATTCCATCGATCTCCTGCCGCCGTTCTGGCAGAACGCGTCGCTGGGCAATCCCATCCTCTACATGGTCAATGCCTTTCGCTACGGCATGACCGGCGTCAGCGACGTCGAACCGCGCGTGGCCTTCGCCATCATCATCGGTTTCGTGGTGTTGCTGTATGCCTTTGCCATCCTGTTACTCCGCCGCGGCACCGGTATCCGCAGCTGACGCTTTTGCGCGACACAGGCTTCGCTATACTTGTGAGGGCGGCGCCGGCCGCCACTTTTCGGGCTCAAGGTCCTGTGGCTTGATAATATGATGCGGATCAACAGCTTAAGGAAGCGTTATCTCCTCATTGCGATGTTCCTGGGCGTGGTGGTGGTCGCTTCCCTGTGGGTCTCGCAGTATTACATCTCCCGTGTCGGCGCCGAGAGCGCCGCCAACATCGCCCGCCGCAACGCGGTGACGCGCCAGCTCCTGCGCATCAAGGCGACCCTGCTGCGTGTCGAAGGCGAACTGGACCTCTACATGCTCTCGCCCAGTGCCGCGGGCCGCAAGGCCCACCGCGAGGGTATTGAGGAGTTGAACCGGCTGGTCGGTGATTTGCAGCAGCTCGACTGGGTGGCGCGCGGCGGCTTCGCCGAGAATATCGCCGCGCTCCGGCCGCTCATCGACGAACTCAGCGCGCGTTCCCTGGATCTGATGGAGATGCGTCTCAAGGGTAACGAGATGTACCCGGCCATGCGCATGGCCAATGGTTTCATGCTGGACAGCAACAAGGATGTGCGCACGGCCTTCGATCTCGCTCTGGGGGAGATGCGCGAAGCGGATGACCCGCAGGAGCAGGAGATCCGCATTCTGTTGTTCGAGGGACGCAATGCCTGGGATCGCCTCATCTCGGCCTACCGCTTCTATCTCATCAACCGCATGGGCTCACTTTACGAGGAAGTACTGGAGACACAGGTCAGCGACGTGCGGCTGGAATACGAAAACTTCCTGCGCATCTACAGGCAACTCGACAGGCTGCGGGAACGCGGTGTCACGGACTTCGAAACCACCATCGCGATAGAGACCATCGGCAGGCAGGCGCCTGTCTGGTTCGAGGGTTACAAACGCGTCATCGAGATCAATACCACCGATGCCTGGCGCAGCGACATCCCGTTGATCAAGGACGTCCTGCGCCCCCTGTCACGGGAAATCCGCGGCCAGCTGGGCCGGCTCGACCAGGCGCTCATCGACGAGGCCTCGCGGGACGTCACCGCGCAGATCGAGGCCTCGCGCTTCGTCGGCTATATCCTCTGGCTGCTGGGCATCGCCATCGTGGTGGTCGTCGCCCTCGGCTTTCAGCTGTTCAACAGCCGCCTGCTGAGGCCCATCGCCCAACTCGCCCGCGCCCTGCGCGACGAGGCCAAGGGGCGCAGCGGCGTGGTCCTGCCCGAGGCGCGCTCCAGCGAGATGCACTATCTGCTGGACGCCTTCACCGAGATGCGCAAGCAGGTGCATTCCCGCCAGCTGGCTCTCGAGCATCAGGCCATGCACGACTCGCTGACCAAGCTGCCGAACCGGGCCCTGTTGCTCGATCGTCTGCAGCGTGCCCTGCTGACCGCCCAGCGCAGCGGTCACGGCGTGGCGCTGATGTTGCTGGATCTGAATCGCTTCAAGGAGATCAACGACACCCTGGGCCACCAGGCCGGTGACGAGCTGCTCAAGCAGCTCGCGGTGCGTCTCGACGGCAGTCTGCGCGAAACCGATACCGTTGCCCGCCTCGGCGGCGACGAGTTCGCCATCGTCCTGCCGGAGATCGAGATGGACATGGTGGAGGGCGTGGCCGCCAAGGTGCTCGACGAGGTGGAGAAGGTCTATGAGATCGGCGAACACAATCTCTATCTCAGTGGCAGCCTCGGCATCGCCCTGTATCCCCTGCATGGCGCCACACCGGAAGAACTCATTCGCCATGCCGACGTGGCCATGTATGTTTCCAAGCGCTCCAATACCCGTGTCAATTTCTATGACGCCGACAAGGACGCCCATAGTGTCTCGCAACTCTCCATCCTCGCGGATCTCAAGTCCGCCGTGGAGGAGGGCGGTTTGCAGATCTATTTCCAGCCGCAGGTGGCGGTGGATAGCGAAGAAGTGATCGGCGCGGAGGCCCTGTTGCGCTGGCAACATCCCACCCGGGGCGAGATCCCTCCCGACGAGTTCATCCCGGTGGCGGAGCAGACCGGCCTGATCCGCCGCATCACGCGCTGGGTCATCGACGACGTGCTGCGCCAGAGCCGAGTCTGGCTGGACGCTGGCCTGCGGATCCCGGTATCGGTCAACCTGTCGGTCTGGGACCTGCAGGACGCCGAGCTGGAAGAAAATCTGCTCGGGGCCTTGCAACGCTGGCAGGTGCCGGCGGAATTGCTGGAGCTGGAGATCACCGAAAGCGCCATGATGATCGAGCCCGAACGGGCACGGGCCCTGCTCCTGCGACTGGCCGACAACGGCCTGGGGATCGCCATCGACGACTACGGCGTGGGCTATTCTTCGCTGGCCTACCTGAAGCAGCTGCCGGTCAGCAAGCTGAAGATCGACAAGTCCTTCGTCATCGACATGGCGCGGGACGCCAACGATGCCCTGATAGTCCGTTCCACCATCGAGCTGGCGCACAACCTCGGCATCGAGGTCATCGCCGAGGGAGTCGAGGATGCCGGCATCGTTGCCCTGCTACGGGAAATGGGCTGCGACTACCTGCAGGGCTATTTCGTCGGTTACCCGGCGCCGCTGGCGGACTTTGAAAAGTGGCTGGTGCACCGCAGCCTGCGCGAGGTCCCCGCGGTATCGCGCTGAAGCCTCAGTCCGAAGTGCCCCCTTTCTTTTCCCCCACGCTGGCGACGCGCAGCAGCATGCGGTCGAGAAGGCGGGTGCTGAGGATGCGTTTCAGGTAGCCGAAGAGGTAGGTGGGGAAGGTCACGTAATAGCGCGGGCGCGGTCTTTTCGCTTCCAGGGCATGAATGACGCGCTTGAGTACCGCCTCGGGCGGCAGGGTGAAGGGCATGGCCGGACCTTCGCGGGTGAGGCGCGACTCCATGCCCAGATACACATCGCGAAAGACGCTGGCGTCGCGGTCGATGTGCTTCCGGTAATGGTGGAAGGCATTGGCGCGAAAGCGGCTCTCCACCGGTCCCGGTTCGATGAGGGAGACGTGGATCCCGGTGCCGTGCAGCTCCAGGCGCAGGGTGTCGCTGATCCCCTCCAGGGCATACTTGCTGGCGTTGTAGGCGCCGCGAAAGGGCAGGCCGATGAAGCCGAGGATGGAACTGTTCTGGATGATGCGCCCCTCGCCCTGGGCGCGCATGAGGGGCAGGACGAGGTTGGTCAGTTCCACCCAGCCGAAGAAATTGGTCTCGAACTGGGCGCGCAATACCTCGCGGGAGAGATCTTCAACCGCGCCGGGTTGCCCGTAGGCGCCGTTGTTGAACAGGGCGTAGAGCCTGCCGCCGGTCCGCTGCTTGATCAGCTTGACGGCATTGAGAATGGAGAAGCTGTCGTCGAGGTCCAGTTGCAGGCTTTCGAGATTGTCGATGCCGAGGCCGGCGAGCATCTCCACGTCCGCCTTGCGTCGCGCGGTGGCGAAGACCCGGTAGCCCCGCCGGGCCAGCCCCCTGGCCACGCACAGACCGATACCGCTGGAACAGCCGGTGATGAGGATGCTGCGTCTTTCCATCAGGCGCAGTGTAGGGGAGCCGGTTGCGGAGCGCCAGCGCGCTCAGGCCAGCAGGACGGCGACGATGCCGGTGATGAAGATGCCATCGAAGGTGCCGGCGCCACCGATGGCCGCCAGCGGTACGCCGAGGCGGCGGATGTCCCGCAGGCGCAGGACGTCCGCGCCCAGCAGCACCCCCAGCGTGCCGCTGATGTAGGCCAGCGGTGCACTGTGTTGCGGGGACAGCAGGATACCCACCAGCGCCGCCGACAGGGGCGCGATGAGGATGGGCATGGCGATCCCCAGTCCCGGTACCGGGCGGCTGAAGCGATAGCTGATGGCCGCCACCGCGCCGATGCCGAGGAGCACCTGCCACAGGCCGAGATCGTTGTGCAGGAACAGCCAGATACTGAGCAGCAGGGGGCCGAGGGCGCCGCCAAGGTTGATGGCGATGAGGGTTTCGCCGCGGAAGGCCACACGGCTGGGGGGCAGGAGGCCGCGCCAGCGGCGCGCGGTGTCCGCGGCCGGCGCCTCGGCACGGATGCGCCACAGGGGCAGGTTCACCAGGCTGCCGAGGAGGAACAGCAAGAGCAGGCTGAAGGCGCCCTCGGCGGACAGTCCCAGCTTGTCGAGCACCAGGCGGATGATACCCAGTTGAATGAAGAGGATCAGAAAGACCAGCGCGAGCCCGGCGAGCAGGAGGGGCAGCAGGGGGTGGGGCCGCATGCGCCGGGGGGACTCAGTAGGTCAGGGTGAGGACGCCGTCACCCACCGCCGCGCCGATGAAGGCGGCCCCGCCGCGCACCCCGTCCAGTTCGGGGATGGCGTTGTCGTCGGTAATGCCGTGTTCCTTCATCGCCCCACCGCACAGGTAGAAGCGTGCGCCGGCGCGGTGGGCATCCTGCATGAAGTCGTAGAGGGACTTGCTCTGTTCCCGGCCGGGAAAGAGTGTCTCCGCAACGCCCTTGCGCAGCAGGGCGGCGGTTCGCGCGGCGAAATAGATCTCCACCTCGAGATCCATGGCGGCGGCGACGGCGGCCTGGAAGAAGGGCGCGCCGAGGGTGGCCGGCACGTCCGGACTGGCATTGAGCAGCATGATGACGACTTTGTGAGCCATGAGTACCCGTGGCCGGTGGCCACCGCTGAGCTTTGTTGTTGTGCGCGAGGGTGTCGGAACCATTCTGACACACTCCGCCCGTGCTGAGAACGCGGTGGCGCGGCGTGTCCCCCGCGGGGATTTCCGCCGGGGGAGGGGCTGTGATAGCGTTGCGGTGTCGTCACGTCCAACGAGGTCAGCACAGGAGTCCGGCCATGTCCCGACCCACCGCCGAGGAGTTCCAGAGCGCGCTCACCGCCGCGCGCGAGATGCGTGCGCGAGGGGAGGATCCTTACGGCCTGGCACGCTGTTTCGACTACCTGCATCATCGCAACCTGCATCTGGAGGCGGTCTTCGAACAGGTGGAGCGCTACCTGCACAGCGGTATGGCCGAGTCCGAGCACACGCGGCTGATGCGGGTGCTGGAGCAGGCGCGCGAGGCCGAGCACCGCTGGGTGCACGAGGATCCCGACGAACCGCTGGGGCTCTGAAACCCGGGGAACACGTAACGAAGGGCGCGGCGGGGCATCGCGGTACCCGGGCACTTGTGTGGAGGCGGGCCTGTCCCCATGTTCCCGGGAGCGGGCCCGTGCCCGTA
Source organism: Chromatiales bacterium (assembly GCA_027005735.1). Lineage (GTDB taxonomy): Bacteria > Pseudomonadota > Gammaproteobacteria > CAMYNG01 > CAMYNG01 > HyVt-448. Next base: position 7,190 of record JALTLF010000003.1, read on the forward strand.
GTGACCGCCGCCATGGCGGGCTATAATGGTCGCTCCGGACACCCGGAGAAGCGCGTTTCACCGTTGACGAGGTTCAGGAAATGCCGATTTACGAATACCAGTGCGAATCTTGTGGTCATGAACTCGAGGCCCTGCAGAAGCTCAGCGACGATCCCCTGCGCGATTGTCCTTCCTGCAACAAGTCCACCCTGCGCAAGCTGATTTCCGCCGCCGGCTTCCGTCTCAAGGGCGGCGGCTGGTACGAGACCGACTTCAAGTCCGGCAAGCGCAAGAATGTCGCCGGCGACAAGGGCGGGGAATCCAGCGCTTCCGGCGGCAGCGAGAAGAAGACCTCCCACTCCTGCGGCGGCGGGGGCTGTGGCTGCGCCAGTTGAATACGTGTTCCGAATTCCACTACAGTTTACGGGTCCGAACGCTCTCCGGGGCGGCGTTTACGGACCGTCAGCCGCTGGGAAGCGGCTGTCGAGCGTACAGGGATGTATGTACCGCGTGTCCGTAAACCTTGTCCCGGAGAGAGACAGGCAGACGAGGCAATCCGGTTATTCCAGGGTGATCGGGTATTCGGAACACGTATTTAGTCCCGGCGGGCCGCCCAAGCCCCTTTTTGCCGCACGCGCGTTAACCTGACTCATGAAACGCTATCTCATCGCCGGCCTGCTGGTCTGGGTTCCCCTCGGGGTGACCGTGCTGGTCATCAAGCTGCTGGTGGGCGTCATGGATCGCACCCTGTTGCTGATCCCCGCCGGTTACCGGCCCGATGACCTGCTGGGCTTCCACGTCCCGGGCCTCGGGGTGGTGCTCAGTATCCTGATCGTGTTCTTCACCGGCATCGTCGCCGCCAACCTGTTCGGCAAGCAACTGGTGGGCCTGTGGGAGTCCTTTCTCGCGCGCATCCCGCTGGTGCGCTCCATCTACTCCGGCGTCAAGCAGGTGGTGGAGACGGTGTTCTCCTCCTCCGGCCAGTCCTTCCGCAAGGTGCTGCTGGTGGAGTATCCGCGCCGCGGCCTGTGGACCCTGGCCTTCCAGACCGGTACCGACATCGGCGAGGCACAGAGCCTCATCGGCCAGGACGTGGTCAACGTCTATGTGCCCACCACCCCCAACCCCACCTCGGGCTTCTTCCTCATGATCCCCCGCGAGGACATCATCGAGCTGGAAATGAGCGTCGATGACGGCCTCAAGATGCTCATTTCCATGGGCGTGGTGGTGCCCCGCTGGCCCTCGCCCGAGGCGGCCCGCGCCAGTCTCGATTCCGGCTCCGGTGCGGGCCGCGATACCGCCTGAGCACCGGCTCGCTCGCCCCGCTCGTAGCCTGTCGCGGAGTTGCGCCCGACCGGGGCAATCCGTAAGATTCCCGCCTTTAGCGAACCCGAAGGACGAGCGAGATGCGCAGCGATTATTGCGGCGAGGTCAAAGAAAGCCATATCGATCAAGAGGTTACCGTGTGTGGCTGGGTCCATCGCCGGCGTGATCACGGTGGCGTGATCTTCATCGACCTGCGCGATCGCACCGGGCTGGTGCAGGTGGTCTACGATCCCGACGACGGCGAGAGCTTCGCCGAGGCCGAGCGCGTGCGCAGCGAGTACGTCCTGCAGTGCCGCGGACGGGTGCGCCGCCGCCCGGCGGGCACCGAGAATCCCCACATCCCCACCGGCCAGGTGGAGATCCTCGGCGCCGAGCTGGTGGTGCTGAACCGCGCCGACACGCCACCCTTCGTCCTCGACGACGAGGCGGTCTCCGAGGAGCTGCGCCTGCGCTACCGCTATCTCGATCTGCGCCGCGCGGAGATGTTCGAGCGCCTGCGCCTGCGCTCCGAGATCACCCGCGTGCTGCGCCAGTTCCTCGACGAGCACGGTTTCCTCGACATCGAGACGCCCATGCTCACTCGCGCCACCCCCGAGGGCGCGCGCGACTACCTGGTGCCGAGCCGTACCCATGAGGGCAGCTTCTTCGCCCTGCCGCAGTCGCCGCAGCTGTTCAAGCAGTTGCTCATGATGTCCGGCATGGACCGCTACTACCAGATCGTGCGCTGCTTCCGCGACGAGGATCTGCGCGCCGATCGCCAGCCGGAATTCACCCAGCTGGACATCGAGACCTCCTTCCTCGACGAGGAGGCCATCATGGGCCTCATGGAGACCATGATCCGCCGGGTCTTCACCCACGTGCTGGAGGAAGTTCTGCCCGAGCCCTTCCCGCGCATGAGTCACGCCGAGGCCCTGCGCCGCTTCGGTACCGACCGCCCGGACCTGCGTATCCCGCTGGAACTGGTGGACGTGGCCGATCTCATGGATGGCGTGGAGTTCAAGGTCTTTGCCGGTCCCGCCGGCGACCCGGAGGGCCGCGTCGCGGCGCTGTGCCTGCCGGGCGGCTGCGCGCTGACGCGCAAGGAGATCGACGACTACACGAAATTCGTCGGCATCTACGGCGCCCGCGGCCTGGCCTACATCAAGGTCAACGATCCGGCCGCCGGGCGCGACGGCCTGCAGTCGCCCATTCTCAAGTTCCTGCCCGACGAGACCGTGGCGGGGATCCTCGAACGCACCGGCGCGGCGGCGGGCGATCTCATCTTCTTCGGCGCCGACAAGGCCCGCGTGGTCAACGAGGCCCTCGGCGCCCTGCGCGTCAGGCTGGGTCACGACCGCGACCTGGTGGAGCGCGGCTGGCGTCCCCTGTGGGTGGTGGACTTCCCCATGTTCGAGTGGGACCCGGAGGCAAAGCGCTGGGTGGCCCTGCATCACCCCTTCACCGCGCCGCGGGAGGAGGACCTGGAGAAGCTGCACAGCGATCCCGGCGCCTGCCTGTCGCGGGCCTACGACCTGGTGCTCAACGGCACCGAGGTGGGGGGCGGCTCCATGCGTATCTACCGCAAGGAAGTCCAGCAGGAGGTCTTCCACCAGCTGGGGATCAGCGACGAGGAGGCCCGCGACAAGTTCGGTTTCCTGCTCGATGCCCTCAAGTACGGCTGTCCGCCCCACGGCGGCATCGCCTTCGGCCTGGATCGCCTGGTCATGTTGCTGCTGGGCGCGCCCTCCATCCGTGACGTCATGGCCTTCCCCAAGACCCAGACCGCCGCCTGCCTGCTCACCCAGGCGCCGTCACCGGTGAGCGAGGCCCAGTTGAAGGAGCTTCACATCCGCCTGCGCCCCACCGGCGACAAGCCGACCGACGGGAAAAAGCGCTAAATCACGCCTTCCATACCCGATCATCCGGCAATGACGGGATGGGCTCGCCTGCCTGTCTCTCGCCGGGGCGGCGTTGACGGACACGCGCTTCAGGTATCCCCGTACACACGACGGCCACGGCCGCGCCGAGAAGCCTCCGGGATCCGCAGCTCGTGGCGGAATGGGGCGCACGGACCTGGACTGACTCCATATTTGCGCGCATTCGTGGGGGCGGCGGCCGGAGGGGCATCGGCCCGGATTTGCAGGCATTCCTCATGCCCGCGCCCCCTCAGCCGATAACAGGGACGAATATATATTAAGGGTGGTTGCCCCCCGGGCGGCCAGCCGATACCATCAGGTAGCATTTTGATTTTATAGTGCTTTTCCCGCCGGGCAGAAGGCGGGTGCCACTGGAGATTCCGTGAAGTCAGCGTACTGGAAGACAGACTGGTTCCTCGGCCTGGCCGTGACCATGCTTTTTCTGCTTCTCTCCACCACTGGCCCCATGCGCCAGCTGGACTGGTACGCCTACGATCTGGCGGTCTCCTGGTCCTCCACCCGTCCCGCCAGTCAGGACATCGCGGTGGTCACCATCGACCAGGAATCCCTGCGTGAACTGGGCGCCTGGCCCTGGCCCCGCGACATGCTGGCGCGTGTCATCCAGCGCATCAGCAAGGCCCGGCCGCGGGTCATCGGCCTGGCCGTGCCGCTGGATTCCCGCCAGAGTACCCGCGGCCTGGAGTACATCCGCCAGTTGCAGGAGATCTTTCGCGAAAACTGGGGCGCCACCGGCGACAGCATCAAGCGGCTCCTGCGCCGCGCGCGCACCGGCCTGGACACGGATCGGGTACTGGCGGCGAGCCTCAAGAAGGCCGGCCCCGTGGTGCTGGCCATGCCGTACAGCGCCGCCGCACCGGTGAGCGAGGGCGACGTCACCGTGCTTGAACCGGGACTGGCGCGCCTCATGCTGCGTGACGTGGTCGCCCCGGAGGGGGAGCCGGGCTGGCTCGACCGCCTGCGCGGCAAGGTGGTCCCCGAGGCACGCGTGCTGTACCCGCCGCTGGAGGACTTCTACCGCGCCGCGCGCGCCGTGGGTCATTTCCCCACCCGCACGGCGAGCGATCCCAATGCCCGCACCCATTCCCTGGTGGTGCGCAGCGGGGATCACTACATTCCCTCCATGGCGCTGGCGCTGGCCACCCTCGGCCAGGGACTGAAGATCGCGGATATCCATGCGGACGTCGCCGGCGGCGCCCTGAAACTGGGGGAGCAGGCCCTGCCGGTCAACGGCGCCCTGCAGGTGCTGCCGCATTTCTATGCCGGCACGGAGGGCAGTCCGCCCTTCCGCCAGTATCGCATCGCCGAGGTCTTCAAGGGCGAGGTGCCCGCGCGCGCCTTCCGCAAGAAGATCGTCCTCATCGGCATCACCGAGAGCAGCATCATGCTGCCGCTGGAAACGCCGCGCGGCATGCAGACGCCGGTGATGGTCACCGCCCACACGGTATCGAGCCTGCTCAACGGTGATCTCTATCGCCCCCCGCGCAACGGCGGCCTGTACACCTTCCTCGCCCTGGCGGTGGTGGCGCTCTACCTGATGTTCATCCTGCCGCGTTTTCGCATCGGTACCGGCATCGCCCTCAGTACCCTGCTGCTTTTCGCGCTACTGAACGTCCACTTCATTTCCATCATTTCGCGTTCCACCTGGATCCCGCTGGCCCTGCCCATGGTGGTACTGGTGGTGGGTCACCTGGTGGTGGGTTTCAAGCACCTGTTGCAGGCCCGCCTCGGGCGCGTGTACTCGGAGCTCTCCGAGGCCAACCGCATGCTGGGTATTTCCTTCCAGGGACAGGGTCAGCTCGACATGGCCTTCGACCGGTACCGCCAGTGCATCGTCGATGACACCTTGCTCGACCAGCTCTACAACCTCGGTCTCGACTACGAGCGCAAGCGCCAGTTCAACAAGGCCGAGGCGGTCTTCAAGCACATTCTCAACCATGACGCCAGGTTCCGCGACGTGCAGGAACGGCTCTACCGCAACAAGGAGATCTCCCAGTCCTTTGCCCTGGGCACCAGCAGCGCCGGCAATGGCAGCAGCACGCTGGTGCTGCATACCACGGGGATCCAGAAACCCATGCTGGGCCGCTACCAGATCGAGAAGGAACTGGGGCGCGGCGCCATGGGCATGGTCTACCTGGGCCAGGATCCCAAGATTGGCCGTACCGTGGCCATCAAGACCATGAGCCTGGCGCAGGAGTTCGAGGGCGAGAAGCTCGAAGAGGTGCGCGCGCGTTTCTTCCGCGAGGCGGAGACCGCCGGGCGCCTCAACCACCCCAACATCGTCACCATCTACGACGTCGGTGAGGATCAGGAACTGGCTTACATCGCCATGGACTATCTCAAGGGTGACTCACTGCTGGCCTACTGCAAGCCGGACAACCTGTTGCCCGCCGATGCCATCTTCGACATCATGATCAAGGTGGCCGAGGCGCTGGATTACGCCCACGAGCAGAACGTGGTGCACCGCGACATCAAGCCGGCCAACATCATGTATGACCGGGAGACCGGCACCGTCAAGATCACCGACTTCGGCGTCGCCTGCCTCACCGATGCCAGCAAGACCAAGACTGGCACCATCCTCGGCAGCCCGTCCTACATGTCGCCGGAGCAGCTGGCGGGCAAGAAGGTCGATGGCCGTTCGGATTTGTTTGCGCTCACCATCACCTTCTACCAGTTGCTGACCGGCGAGCTGCCCTTCATCGGCGAGTCGCTGGCCAGCCTGATGTACAAGATCGCCAATGAGAAACATCCGGATGTACGCATGTTCCGGCCGGATCTTCCCTCATGCGTAAGTAAAATAATCAACAAGGGGCTACACAAGGATATCGAGAGGCGCTTCCAGAGCGGGCAGCAACTGGCCAATTCGCTGATGCGCTGTCGCGAGCGTCTCGAGTAATGGGTAAGAAGTAATGGCAACGAGACTGAAAGCAACCATCTACGGGCAGACGGACGTCGGCCTGGCGCGGGAGCACAACGAGGACAGTATCCTGTGCGATGCCGAACTGGGCCTGGCGCTGCTCGCCGATGGCATGGGCGGCCACAATGCCGGGGAGGTGGCCAGCGCCCTGGCGGTGGACCACATCCGCAATCTTCTGCGGGAACGGATCCTCGGTCCCGACCGTGACGACAATGCGCCCATCGACGCCCTCGTCAACGATGCCGTGGAGCATGCCAATACCGAGATCTTTACCCAGTCGGTGGAACAGGTGGACTGCCACGGCATGGGTACGACCCTGGCCATGGCCATTCTCAACGAGGGGATCCTGACCCTCGCCCATGTGGGTGATTCACGCATCTACCTGCTGCGCGATAATACCCTCGAGCAGGTCACCTCGGACCATTCCCTGGTGCAGGAGCTGGTGGACAACGGTTACCTCAGCCAGGAGGAGGCGCGCATGTCGGTGAGCAAGAACCTCATCACCCGCGCGCTGGGCATTGGCGAGGAGGTGGACGTGGAGGTGCGGGACATGGAACCCCGCGTGGACGACCTCTACCTGCTGTGCTCCGATGGCCTCTCGGACCTGGTGAGCGAGCAGGAAATCCATGAAATTCTGGTGGATAATCGCCAGGATCTGCAGGAAATCGCCCGCCAGCTCATCTCCCGCGCCAACGAAAAGGGCGGTACCGACAATATCTCGGTGATCCTGATGGAACTGAACGAAGCTTTTAGTGATGACAACGGATTAACGGATTCGGTAGGATAAGCCTATGCCTCGTCTGACACTGGTACATGAGGGCACGGTGATCCGTGAGTATGAGCTCACCAAGGAGCGCATGACGGTCGGCCGCAAGCCCTCAAATGACATCCCGCTGGACGATCCCACGGTCAGCGGCCAGCATGCCGTGATCCTCAATCTGCAGAACGTCTATGTGGAGGATCTGGGCAGCACCAACGGCACCCTGATCAACGGCAAGCGCATCAACAAGCGCATGCTCAAGCACGGCGACATCGTGCGCATCGGTCACCACGAGTTCAAGTTTACCGACGATACTGCTGTGGAATTCGAGGCCACCCAGGTGCTGAGCGCCGATGCCGTGGCCGAGGCCCGCGCCCTGCGCGGCAAGGGCGAGGCACCGGCCGCACCGGCGGGGGCGGCGGGCGCGCGGCCGGCGGCGGCGCAGAAACCCGCGGCGGCGGTGGTCAAGGTGATCAGCGGTCCCAAGGTGGGGCAGAGCATTCCCCTCAACAAGCCCTACACCACGCTGGGCTCGCCAGGCGTGCAGGTGGCGGTGATTGCCCGCCGGGGCTCGTCCTACTACCTCATGCCCATGGGCGGTATCGGGCAGCAGAGCAATCCGCCGCGCCTCAACGACCAGGCCATGGGCAGCCAGAGCACGCCCCTCAAGGAGGGAGACGTCATCGAGGTGGCGGGCAGCAAACTGGCCTTCTCTCTCAACGGCTGAGCGTGGCCATCGACTAGAAGATATCCATGAAGGCGAAACTGGTTCTCAGCCATGCGGGCGTCATCCTGCAGTCCTTTCCACTGGACAAGGAATCGCTCATCATCGGCCGGCGTGACAACTGTGACGTCATCCTCGACGACCCGGTGGTCAGCAGCCAGCACAGCCGCGTGTTCCGCATCCCCAGCGAATACCTCGACGACCATTACGACTACTACATCGAGGATCTTGGCAGCACCAATGGCACGCAGGTCAACGGCGACAAGATCCACCAGCCGACCCAGCTCAAAAATGGCGACAACATCAAGATCGGCCGCCACCGCATGATCTTCGACGGCGGCGAGGGGATCGGCCACGAAGAGACCGCCATCCTCCTGCCCGACGACGAGTAGCCGGCCCCCCACGCCTTGGGCCCTTCCCCCGGCGGTGATACACTTTCGCCGCACACTCACCGGTTTTTGATGTTCGACGAGGTAAGCAATGGCCGGCCACAGTAAATGGGCAAATATCCAGCACCGCAAGAAGGCGCAGGACGCCAAGCGCGGCAAGCTGTTCACCAAGCTGATCCGTGAAATCACCGTTGCCGCGCGCATGGGTGGTGGCGATCCCATGGCCAATCCGCGCCTGCGCGCGGCCATTGACGCCGCCCTGTCCGCCAATATGACCAAGGACACCATCGAACGTGCCGTCAAGCGCGGTTCGGGAGATACCGAGGGCGAGAACTACGAAGAGGTACGCTACGAGGGTTACGGCCCCAACGGCGTGGCCATCATGGTGGATTGCCTCACCGACAACCGCAACCGCACCGTCGCCGAAGTGCGCCATGCCTTCACCAAGAACAACGGCAACCTCGGTACCGACGGCTCGGTGGCCTACCTGTTTACCAAGACCGGCATCCTCAGCTACCCGGCGGGTGCCGACGAGGACCGCATCATGGAGGCGGCGCTGGAGGCGGGCGCCGAGGACGTGGTGGTCAACGACGACGGCAGCATCGACGTTGTCACCACGCCGGAGGATTTTCTCGGCGTCAAGGACGCCATGAGCGAGGCGGGCCTGGCGCCGGAACATGCCGAGGTCACCATGCAGGCGTCCACCACGGTGGAACTCGGGCTGGAAGACGCGCAGAAGGCCATGAAGCTGGTGGACATGCTGGAGGATCTCGACGATGTGCAGAAGGTCTATACCAATGCCGACTTCAGCGATGAAGTGGCCGCTCAGCTCGGTTGAGGCCGGCATGGCGCCGGAGGCCTGAGGGCAGGCCATGATCCGCATCCTCGGCATCGATCCCGGTTCCCGTACCACGGGTTTTGGCGTGGTCGATGTGGAGGGGCAGCGCCTCATCTGTGCCGCCAGCGGCTGTATCCACACCCGCGGCGAGACCCTTGCCGAGCGCCTTGCCGACATCCACCACGGGATCCTCGAGGTGGTGGAAGAATACGCTCCCGAGGAAGTGGCCATTGAGCGGGTCTTCGTGCAGCGCAACGCCGACTCGGCGCTCAAGCTGGGACAGGCGCGCGGCGCCGCCATCAGCGCCGTGGCCGGGTTGCGCCTGCCGGTACACGAGTATTCGCCCACCCAGATCAAGCAGGCGGTGGTGGGGCGGGGCAATGCCGCCAAGCCGCAGGTGCAGCACATGGTCTGCGCCCTGCTGAGGCTGAATCGCACGCCGCCCGCCGACGCCGCCGATGCGCTGGCCATGGCCATCTGCCACGGCCACCTGCGTGGCGCCGCGGTGCCCCTGTCGGCCGCCCGTGGCCGGTATCAGCGGCGATGGAAGTGAAGGTCATTTTTCGTAATGCGGGAGTCCTGACATGATCGGCAGTCTGCGCGGCATCCTGCGCGACAAGCAGCCCCCCAGCCTGTTGCTGGAGGTCAACGGCGTGGGCTACGAGGTGGAGGCGCCCATGTCCACCTTCTACCAGTTGCCCGACAGCGGCGAGGAAGTCTTTCTCTATACCCACCTGGTGGTGCGCGAGGACGCGCAGTTGCTCTACGGTTTCCATACCCTCGACGAGCGCCGCCTGTTCCGCGCCCTGATCCGCGTCAACGGTGTAGGGCCGCGCCTGGCACTGGCCATCCTCTCGGGGATCAGCGCGGCGGAATTCGCCGCCTGCGTGCAGGACAACGATACCGCCAGCCTGGTGCGCCTGCCGGGGATCGGCAAGAAGACTGCCGAGCGCCTCATCGTGGAAATGCGCGACCGCATGGAAGACTGGCAGGCTGCGCGCCTGCCCGCGGGCGAGACGGGGGAGGGCGGCGCGGCAGCCACCGCGCCGGCCGCCGGCCGCGGGGCCGCGCGCGAGGCCATTACCGCCCTCGTTGCGCTGGGCTACCGGCCCCAGGAGGCCAGCCGCATGGTGTCCGGGCTGGACATTGAGGGCATGGACAGCGAAGATATCATTCGCGCCGCCTTGCGGTCGTCGATACAGAAATAATCGTTCCGGCCGCTTGCTTGATGCCCATGTGGGCGGGCGATACTCGCGGGAGCAGGGCCGGAATGACAGAGCTGGATCAGGAACGTATCGTCACATCGCGTCAGTTCGGCGACGAAGAGGCCATCGATCGCGCCGTGCGTCCCGCGCGCCTCGACGAATACGTGGGACAGCCCGCGGTGCGCGAGCAGATGGAGATCTTCATCGCCGCCGCCCGCTCGCGCGGCGAGGCCCTCGACCATGTACTCATCTTCGGTCCCCCGGGACTGGGCAAGACCACCCTCTCGCACATCATCGCCAATGAACTCGGCGTCAACATGCGCCACACCTCGGGTCCGGTGCTGGAGCGCGCCGGCGATCTCGCCGCCCTGCTGACCAACCTGGAACCCCACGACGTGCTGTTCGTCGACGAGATCCACCGCCTCAGCCCGGTGGTGGAGGAGATCCTCTACCCGGCGCTGGAGGACTTTCAGATCGACATCATGATCGGCGAGGGTCCCGCGGCGCGTTCCATCAAGCTGGACCTGCCCCCCTTCACGCTGGTGGGCGCCACCACGCGCGCCGGCCTGCTGACCTCGCCCCTGCGTGATCGCTTCGGCATCGTGCAACGCCTGGAGTTCTACGACGTTGAGGATCTCAGTCATATCGTCACGCGTTCGGCGCGCATCACCGGGGTGGAGATCGCCGCCGAGGGGGCGCGCGAGATCGCGCGGCGCTCGCGTGGCACGCCGCGCATCGCCAACCGTCTGCTGCGCCGCGTGCGCGACTACGCCGAGGTACGCCACGACGGGCGCATCACCGCCGAGGTGGCGGGCGAGGCGCTGGACCTGCTGGACGTGGATGCCCATGGCTTCGACATGATGGACCGCAAGCTGCTGCTCGCCGTGATCGAGAAATTCGACGGCGGCCCGGTGGGTATCGACAGCCTTGCCGCCGCCATCGGCGAGGAACGCGGTACCATCGAGGACGTGCTCGAACCCTATCTCATCCAGGAAGGTTTCCTCATGCGGACCCCGCGCGGGCGCATGGCCACTCGCCACGCCTGGGAACATTTCGGCCTGCCGGTGCCGCGGGCCATGCAGGCGGACAATCTTCCCCTTTTCGACAACCCGGAATAGGGCGGTCGTCCCTGCCGCGTCCTCGGGGCGGGAGAAAAATGACAGCCTCATGACAAGTTGCTGAAAAATTCCGGCAGGGTAAAGCGTGACCGGGTTCCTTTGGTGGTTTTCGGTATACTACCAAGATACGAGCGCGGCCGGGAAAGGCGCGCGACGCCCGGTCGGTGGCGCGAAAGGATGCGCGGCGGCATGAACTCCGGCGCACATGCCTTGTCGAAGCGCTGGAGTCACCTGCCGGCCCGAGTCAGCCATAAGAAAATACCCAACAGGGGGAGTGTGTGGAAACCGGTTTTGATCCATCGGTACTGAAACTCGTCACCGATGCCAGCCTCACGGTGCAGATCGTCATGGCACTGTTGTTCATCGCGTCCCTGCTTTCCTGGACCGTGATTGCCATCAAGTGGGGCGTGCTCAAGAAGGCGCGCGCCAGTGCCGAGCGCTTCGAGCGGCGCTTCTGGTCGGGTATCGATCTCGGCGAACTGTACAAGAAGATCAGCGGTGGCCGTCGCGAGGCGGACGGCATGGAAGGGATCTTCGAGGCCGGCTTTCGGGAGTTCGCCCGCCTGCGCAAGAAGGGCGGGCTCAGTGGCGAGTCCGTCCTCGAAGGCGCGCAGCGCGCCATGCGCGTGGCCCTGAGCCGCGAGATCGACCGGTTGGAGTTGCACCTGTCCTTTCTCGCCACCGTGGGCTCCACCAGTCCCTACGTGGGGCTGTTCGGCACGGTGTGGGGCATCATGAATTCCTTTATCGCCCTCGGCGGCCAGGAACAGGTCACCATCGCCTCGGTGGCGCCGGGTATCGCAGAGGCGCTGATTGCCACCGCCATGGGCCTGTTCGCCGCCATCCCCGCGGTGATTGCCTACAACCGCTATTCCAATGACGTGGAGCGGCTGGTCAACCGCTACGATATCTTCGCCGAGGAGTTCTCCTCGGTGTTGCATCGCCAGTCGCACGGCTGACCCCGGAGACCAGGAGCTGCGTTGTCATGCTAAGTGGAACCGGAACAGGTACTGGGGCACGCTACCGGCGCCGCCGCATGGCGGAGATCAACGTGGTGCCCTATATCGACGTCATGCTGGTGCTGCTGGTCATCTTCATGGTGACCGCGCCCCTGCTGACCGAAGGCGTGAAAGTGGAGCTGCCGCGCGCCGCCGCCGCGCCGGTACAGGGCAACGACGACCGGCCCGTGATCATTACCGTGAACCGCGAAGGCGCATACTTTATCAATATCGGTGACAACCCGCGCAAGCCGGTGGATGCCGACACGCTGGTGGCGCGGGTTGCCGCCGTGCGTCGGCACAGGCCCGAGCTGCAGGTGCTGGTGCGCGGTGATCACAAGGCCGATTATGGCGACGTGGTGGGCGCCATGGTCCTGCTGCAACAGGCCGGCGTCGATGGCGTGGGACTCATCACCCGTTCACCCTCGCGCGGAGGGCGCTAGCCACCGTGGCGGGGTTCTTCCACAGGCATGTCTGGCAGCACGTCCTGCGCCACCCGGTGGCGGTGTTGTTCGCGCTCTTCGTGCACGTGGTGTTCATCGCCATTCTTGTGGTGAGCTTCGACTGGAGTGAACCCGCCGAGATGCCCGGCCCGGAAGTGGAAGTGGTGCAGGCCGTGGCGGTGGACGAGGCGCGCGTGGAGCGCGAACTGCAACGCCTGAAGGAGGCCGAGCGTCAGCGCCGGCAGCGCGCCCGGGCGCTGGAGGAACGCCGGCGCAAGGAGGAACGCCGTCTGGCGCGCCTCAAGGAGGAACGGGAGGCGGAGCGCCGTCGCCAGGCCGAGCTGGAACGCCAGCGCAAGGCGAAGGCCAGGGCCGAACGCGAACGCCTGGCGCGCCTGAAAAAGGAAAAGGAAGAACTGGAGGCCCAGCGCCGCGCCGAGGAGGCACGGGTACGGGAACTGGAGGCCCAGCGCCGCGCCGAGGAAGAACGCGCGCGTCTTGCCGAGCAACAGCGCCGCGAGGAAGAACTGCGCCGCGCGCTGGAGGAAGAGGCCCGGGCCCGCGAGGCCGAGGCCCGCGCGCGCGCCCAGGCCGCGGAGGTCAGCCGTTACCGCGACCTGGTCTATGCCGAAGTCTATCGCGCCTGGATCCCGCCCAAGTCGGCGCCGGTGGGCATGAATGCCACGGTGGAAGTGCGTCTCATCCCCAGCGGCGAGGCGGTGAGCGTGACCATCACTCGCAGCAGCGGCAACGAGATCTTCGACCGCTCGGTGAAGGCCGCCATCCGCAAGGCCTCGCCCCTGCCGGTACCGCCGGCGGACTCCGGCCTCTTCGACCAGTTTCGTGAACTGACACTCAAGTTGACCAAAAGGCCCAATGCATGAAAACCGTGTTGCTTCGTTTCCTGTTGCTGCTCTTGCCCTTCTCCTGGCCGGGCCTCTCCCAGGCCCTCACCATCGAGATCCAGAAGGGCAACAGTGACGCCATCCCCATCGCGGTGGTGCCCTTCGGCTGGAGTGGCCCGAAGGCGGCGCCGCTGGACGTGGGCGCCATCGTCGCCACCGATCTGCGTCGCAGCGGCTACTTCGCGCCCCTGCCGCCGGCCGACCTGGTGGCGCGTCCGGTGGATGCCGCCCAGGTGCGTTTCGAGAACTGGCGCGCGCTGAAGATCGAGAGCCTCGTCGTCGGCCGCATGGAGGCCCTGCCCAATCGCCAGTACCGCATCCGCTTCCAGTTGCTCGACGTGCTCAACGGCACGCAACTGGCCGGCTACAGCATCCAGAGCAGCCTGCGCGACCTGCGCCGCGCCGCGCACCAGATCAGCGACATCATCTTCGAGAAACTCACCGGCGTGCGCGGGGCCTTCGACACGCGCCTCGCCTATGTGACGGTGGTCAAGGGCAGGGCCGGCAAGCCGCGTTACCGCCTCGCCATCTCCGACATCGACGGCTACAACGAGCAGATCATCCTCGAGTCCGACAATTCCATCCTCTCGCCGGCCTGGTCGCCGGACGGCAGCGCCATCGCCTACGTCTCGGTGACGCCGCGCGGTCCGGTGATCCACGTGCAGAACATCTACACCGGCCGCAGCCGCAAGCTGAAGGTCTTCAAGGGGCTGAACAATGCGCCGGCCTGGTCGCCGGACGGGCGCAAGCTGGCGCTGACCCTGTCCAAGGACGGCAATGCCGAGATCTACATCTACGATCTGGCCCGCAACACCGTCTCGCGGGTCACGCGCAGCCAGGCCATCGATACCGAGGCGGCCTGGCTGCCGGACGGCAGGGGCATCGTCTTCACCTCCGATCGCGGCGGCACGCCGCAGCTCTACCGCATCCTGTTCGACAGCGCGGGTCGTCCCGGGCGCGCCGAGCGTCTCACCTTCGAGGGCAAGTACAATGCGCGCGCCTCCATCTCGCCGGACGGCCGGCGCATGACCTTCGTCAACGACCACCGCATCGCGGTGATGGATCTGGAGACGTTCCGCATGCAGGTGCTGAGCGAGACCAACTGGGACGAGTCGCCCAGTTTCGCCCCCAACGGCAGCATGATCATCTATGCCACCCAGTCGCCGCGTGGCGGGGTGCTGGCGGCCGTGTCGGTGGAAGGCCGCGCGACGCAGAAGTTCTCCGTCAGCCGCGGGGATATCCGCGAGCCGGCCTGGTCGCCCTTCCGCCGGCGCAGCCAGGAATAGAACCGGCGTAGCCATGAACAGAATCAGTCACGACGCCATCCCGCATACAACCAGAGGAGCTACTCCATGAAACGGATTTACCAGACCCTTTTTGTTCTCGCCCTGGCGGCCCTGCTGGGCGCCTGCGCCTCCCCCACGAAACCGGACGAGGGCGCCGCGGGAACCCCCGGCAGCGGCACGCCGGACGATCGCCGCGGCGTGGTGGACGGCGGCCCGAAGACGGTGGAACAACTGCTCAACGATCCCCAGAGTCCATTGTCCCGGCGGGTCATCTATTTCGACTTCGACAGCGCCGAGCTCAGCAGCGAAGATCGCGCCCTGCTGGCCGCCCATGCCGAGTTTCTCGCCGCTCACCCGGATGTGACGGTGGTGCTGGAGGGCCATGCAGACGAACGCGGCACGCGCGAATATAATATGGCCCTGGGCGAGCGGCGCGCCAGGGCGGTCATGCAACTGCTGGTGCTGCAGGGCATGCGTCGCGAGCAGGCACAGACCATCAGTTTTGGTGAAGAGCGACCGGTGGCGCTGGGGCACGACGAAGAGGCCTGGCGTCTGAACCGTCGCGTGGAACTGCTTTATTCAGGTTATTGAGCATGATGACATCCAGGGAATACCTCCCGGCGGCCCGGCGCCGTCGTTTCGCAGGTCGCCTGATCCGGGCCGGCCTCCCCGCCGTCCTGATGCTGGCCGCCCTGCCGGGCGGCATGGCCGTGGCGGCGCCGGCCGCGCCGGCCCCCCTCACCACGGAACAGCGGCTGGAGCGGCTCGAGCGCATGCTGGACAACCAGGGGCTGGTGGATCTGCTGATGCGGCTGGAGGCCCTGCAGGCCGAGGTGCAGCGCCTGCGTGGCGAGGTGGAGGTACAGACCCACACCATCGAGGCGCTGAAGAAGCGCCAGCGCGAGCTGTACCTGGATATCGATCGCCGCCTGCTCAACGTGGAGCGCAACGGTGGCGTGGCCACCACCCGCCCCGGCGCGACGCCCCCGGCCGGTCCGGCGACACCGGCATCACCGGCATCGCCGGCTTCCCCGACGCCGGCCGCCCCCGCACCGCGGGCGGCGGCACCGGCGACACCAGCGACGCCGCGCCCGGCGCCCCGGCCGGGTGGCGAGCAGAAGGCCTACCAGCATGCCTTCGATCTCCTGCGCGAACTGCGCTATGACGCCGCCATCGCGGCCTTCCGCCAGTTCCTCGCCGACTACCCCAACGGGCGCTATGCCCATATCGCCCAGTACTGGCTGGCGGAGGCCAACTACGCCCAGCGCCACTTCGAGGATGCCATCGGCGACTACCGCCGGCTGATCAGCCGCTTTCCCAACAGTCCCAAGCTGGCCGAGGCCCTGCTGAAGATCGGCTACAGCCAGTACGAACTGGGGCAGTACAAGGAGGCCAGCGAGACCCTCCGGGGCCTGATCAAGCGCTATCCGGGGACCACCGAGGCGGGCCAGGCGCAGAACCTGCTCAAGAAGATCCGCCTCAAGCAGGGTCGCTGAAGCGCTGCGCGGCCCCACGGGGTGGCCGTGGCCGGCCCGGGGCCGCTATACTGCCGGCCTCGGGCCCCGCGGTACGGGGCCGACCGCTACCATGCCAGAGTCATCCCGTCATTCCTCCATTCCCGGCGACAGCCGGCGCCTGCGCGTCACGGAGCTGTTCTACTCCCTGCAGGGGGAGGGCAACACCACCGGCTGGCCCACGGTCTTCGTACGCCTCACCGGCTGCCCGCTGCGCTGCAGCTATTGCGATACCGAGTACGCCTTCCAGGGGGGCGCATGGCGGACGCTGGACGAGATCCTCGCCGACGTGGCGGCCCACGGGGCGCGCTACGTCACCGTCACCGGCGGTGAACCCCTCGCCCAGCCGGGCTGCCCGGCGCTGCTCACGGCCCTGTGCGACGCAGGCTACCGGGTCTCGCTGGAGACCTCGGGGGCGCTGGACATCTGCGGGCTGGATCCCCGCGTGGTGCGGGTCATGGATCTCAAGACGCCGGCCTCGGGGGAAGTGGAGAAGAACCGCTGGGCCAACCTCGACTGCCTGCGGCCCGAGGATCAGCTCAAGTTCGTCATTTGCGACCGGGGTGACTACGACTGGGCGGTGCAACAGGTAAGGACTCACCAACTGGAGAATTGCTGCGAGGTGCTGTTTTCGGCCGCCCAGGGCCGCCTGGCGCCGGCGCGCCTGGCCGAGTGGATCCTCGCCGATGGTCTGCCGGTGCGCTTCCAGCTCCAGCTCCACAAGATCCTGTGGGGCGACGAACCGGGGCGATAGGGCATGACGAAATCGGATAAACAGGCGGTGGTGTTGCTCTCCGGGGGGCTGGATTCGGCCACCACCCTGGCCGTGGCCCGCGCCGAGGGTTACCGCTGCCATGCGCTGAGTTTCGACTACGGGCAGCGCCACCGCTGTGAGCTGGCGGCGGCGGCCCGGGTGGCGGAACGGCTGGGCGCCGCCAGCCACCGGGTGGTGAGCCTGGGTATCGGCGAGCTGGGCGGCTCGGCCCTCACCGATCCCGCCATCGACGTGCCCCGCGCCCCCACCAGCGGGATCCCCGTGACCTACGTGCCGGCGCGCAACACCGTGTTCCTTGCCGTGGCCCTGGGCCAGGCCGAGGTGCTGGGGGCCAGCGACCTGTTCGTGGGCGTCAACGCGGTGGACTACTCCGGCTACCCGGACTGTCGGCCGGCCTTCATCGCCGCCTTCGAGCAGCTCGCCAATCTTGCAACCCGCGCCGGGGTGGAGGGACGGCCCTTCCGCGTCCATGCGCCCCTCATCGAACTGAGCAAGGCGGCCATCATCCGCCGGGGCCACGAACTCGGTGTGGATTACGGCCTCACCGTGTCCTGCTATGACCCGGATGCCGAGGGGCGGGCCTGCGGGGTCTGTGATTCCTGCCGCCTGCGCGCCGCGGGCTTTCGCGAGGCGGGTGTCCCCGATCCCACTATTTATCAGTAACTTGCTGATTTTCCTTTATAAATTGCCTTAAAGGTTACTTTACCCCGGGCTTTGGTTATAATCTGCCCCGGCCGCGCTCCCGGGGCGTGGTGAGCGGGAGAAAATATTCAAAAAAATCAATTGGTTATGAGGGTTTTACCATGACGTTCGCGGATTTTACCAGTGCGCAGTCCTTCTACCTGTGGTCCATCTTCGGCCTGTCCCTGTTCATGGGCGCGGTAGTCAACAAGACGAATTTCTGTACCATGGGGGCGGTTTCCGACCTCGTGAACATGGGTGACAGCGGCCGCCTGCGGGCCTGGCTGCTGGCCGGCACCGTGGCCCTGCTGGGCGTGAGCCTGCTGGAGTTCCTCGGCGCCATGGATCTCTCCAGCCCCGGCACCGGCCAGCCGGGCTCCCTGCCGCCCTACCGCGGCGTGGCCGACGCCTACGCCTTTCCCTGGGGGCGTTTCGTGCTGGGGGGCTTCCTCTTTGGCATCGGCATGACCTTCGGCAGCGGCTGCGGCAACAAGACCCTCATCCGCATCGGCGGCGGCAACATCAAGTCCATCCTGGTGTTCGCCCTCATCATGGTCATCGCGTACTACATGGTGGATCCCTTCAAGCAGCTGGAGGCCAACTGGTACCAGAGCTATTTCCAGCCCTGGCTGGACAAGGCCTCCTTCCAGATGAACGTCTCCCATGATCTCGGCAGCATGGCCGCCTCCCTGTTCGGTTCCGGCATGGAGACCACGCGGCTGATCGTCGGCCTGCTGGTGGGCGGCGCGCTGCTGTTCATGATCTTCCGCTCCAGCGAGTTCCGCAGCAACTTCGACAACATCTTTGCCGGCCTGGTCATCGGGCTGGTGGTCATCGCCGCCTGGTACATTACCTCCAACATGAATCTGGATATCGACGGCGAGCAACTGGACATGCGCACCTTCGTCACCGAGCAATGGGACATGGTGATGGACAGCGACGAGGGCAAGCCCAAGAATGCCGGTACCAACCTGCTGCCGACCTCGTACACCTTCATCAGCCCCATCGGCCAGGTGATGGGCTACGCCAAATCCGGGTTCAGCGTCAGCTTCCTGACCTTTGGCGTGATTTCCGTGTTCGGCGTCATCCTCGGTTCCCTGCTGTGGTCGCTGATCAGCAAGGGTTTCCGCATTGAGTGGTTTGCTTCCTGGAAGGACTTCTTCATGCACACAATCGGCGGCATCCTCATGGGCTTCGGCGGCGTACTGGGCATGGGGTGCACGGTGGGGCAGGGGATCTCCGGCGTCTCGACCCTGGCATTGGGTTCCTTCCTGACGCTCATCAGCATCATCTTCGGCAGTGCCCTGACCATGAAGATCCAGTACTACAAGCTGGTCTACGAGGACGAGGCCACCTTCACCAGGGCGCTCATCACCGCCCTGGTGGACATGAAGCTGCTGCCTTCGGGCATGCGTCAGCTCGAGGCGGTATAGACACACGGCGATCCGTCCCGGCCCGCCGCTTGTCTTTCGCGGCGAGTCGGGTATGATCGCGCTCTTTCCTGCCGGGCCGTTAGCTCAGTCGGTAGAGCAGTTGGCTTTTAACCAATTGGTCGTAGGTTCGAATCCTACACGGCCCACCATTTCCCTTTTCCGGAAAAGCGTTTGATGCCTGTAAACGGTCGTGGAATCGGGAACCTGTATCGAGCCGGCCGTCCCTGGCCGCTCAGGTCGATTTCTCAGTTTCGGTAGTAGGTCTTGGGCGTGGCCTTGACCACTTCGTCAACGGCCGTCTTGATGACCTCGCGGATGGCCTGTTCCATGGGGCCCTTGGCATAGGCGCCGAGGCTGGAACTGAGCCCCCCCAGCCAGGAATAGGCGCCGGCGCTGAAACTGTTGGCCTTGCCTTCCACGGTGGTGGCGTGGATCACGCGGCCCGTGTCCACGTCGATGACACGCAGGTCGATGGCGACACTGGACTGCTCGAAGGCGCCGGAGATCCGTGACCAGTCGAACCAGCGGCCGGTGCCGGTGCTGCCGCGCACCCCCGCCGAGCCCGGTTCCCATTCCGTCACCGCGGCGGTGATCATGATGTCGGCGTCTTCCAGCCGTTGTTTCGGGTTGCGGCCGAAACGGGCACGCTCGGCCTCGATGGCGGCGATGCTCTCGCGTTCCAGGACGATGAAGCGGTTGGTCTTGAACAGGGCCGTGACCAGCATGTCCTTCATGCCGCGGCCGAAGGAGGCCTTCCAGTAACGGTTGTTGCGGGTGCTGTCCTTGAAATCGATGACCGCGATGCGGGCCTTGGGACCGTCGTAGGCCTCGGCGCGCGCGGCATCCATGTCGGGGCCGCCGGGATCGCGCACATTGCTCGAGGTCATCGTCAGGCAGCCCGAGAGGCTGAGCAGGGCAAGGGCAAGCAGGGGGAATCGAAGCAGTTTCATGGGTACATCTCCTTTGTCGTCCTTTGGTAAAGGTTCGCACGGCAGATCCCCTGTATTCTATCAGGAGACGCGAAACATGCAGGAAGGGTTACGCACATTGGCATTGTTTCCCTTCCCCCCTGTGGCGGTAAATCGGGCGATTGGAGTAATAAGGAACGGTTAGCCGGGTGGGCGGGGCGGAATGGTGCAGGCTGCGCCCTGGCAGACACGGCAGGCAAGAAAAAACCCGCCGCCGCTTGCGCGGGGCGGGTTCTTGCGGTGATGTCGCTTCGGCTTACTGGCGAACGCCCGGGGCGTTGACCTTGATGCCGTTGCTCATGTAGGTGTGGAAGTACTCAAGCGCGACATATTCCGGATGCTGCTTGCCCTTGGCCTTGAGCGGCTTGGCACGGACCTGCTTGTTACAGCCACCGTAACGGCGCTGGATGGTACCCAGGCCACCGAGCGCACCCTTGCCCTTGAACTCCCACTTCTTGCGATAGACGGGGAAGTGGGTGACATGACCCAGCGCCGGGCTGAGCAGGTTGGTGCGAATCATCATGCCGGCCTGGTACATGTGGCAGTCGGCGCAGGAGAAGTTCAACTGACCGCGCTTGGCATAGAAGTGGGTCTTGCCACGCTTGTAGATCTTCAGGGCACGCGGGTCGTTGGGTACCACGACGTTGAGCTTCTTGCCACGCGAGGTCCAGGCCATGTAGGCCGAGATGGCGGCAAACTTGCCCTTCTTGAACTTGAGCTTCTCTTTCTTCAGATCGACGCCGTTCTTCTTCAGGCAGGCCATGAGATCACCCTCGAGGGTGTGTACCTTGCCATCCTTCTTGTTGAAGTACGGATAGTTCTGACGAATACCGATGCCGCCGTTCTTGAAGCACTTGCCGACGTTGTAGCGTTCGAAGAGATCCTTGCCGATGTCCACGGCGGGCTCGTAGGGCGGAAATTCCTCCATGGCCTCCCACTCGAGACGACGGTTCTTGTCGATGGCATAGATGCCGTTGGCATATTCCTGCAGGGGGACGCCCGGAAAGCGCTTGAAGAAGTAAGCGCGGAATTCCTTGAGATCTTTCGCCGGCGAGGCGAGGACGCTCATGGACGCACCGCCGAACAGGGCAAATGCAATTACTGATATGAGCAGCTTTTTCATTTTTTAACTCCCGATTCTTCGTCGGACGGACAGTCGGTTGCCCGACTGTCCCCGAAGTTTTCTTATTTGACCTTGGCGGTGATGGAATCACTCTTGCCCTTGTTATCGACCCAGGAGAGCTCGATGGTATCGCCGGCCTTGCCGCCGTCGATCTGGAAGGACAGGTAGGGATTCTTGGAAACCGCGGGACCCCACT
>JALTLF010000004.1 GCA_027005735.1 Chromatiales bacterium
CCGGTGGGCATGAGATAGAGACTGTCGGCGCCGAAACCCACCACCTCGGCTTCCGCCGGCACCATGCCGGGACTGTGGATCCGGCAACGGGTCCCCAGCGCGGCCTGGCAACCGGCCGCCTCGATGGTCAGCCCTACCATGCGGGTCAACTCCCCCTCCACGACCAGGGGTCGGGCCTCATCGAGACGGGCGCGGCACTGTTGCAGGCGTGCAAGCCAGCGCGCGCTGCGCGAGGACTCATCCGCCATCGCGATCCTCCTCGCGCTCGCCGCCCAGCATCTCGGCGGCAATGCGGTTGAGGCGTTTCTCCAGCGTCGCATCGATGAAGGAATGATCGGAGCAGATGCGACAGTCGCCGCGGGTCAGTACCGGATCATCGACGATCTCCCACGGGCGTTGTCCCTCGCCGCCCTCGCGGATGGACAGGGCCTCGCGTACCAGCACGGCGTCCTCGGGATGCAGGAAGATGCGGATATTGCCGGCGCCGGTGGGCAGGACCTCCATGGCCTCGCGTACCACGGCCACCACCTGGCCGGGATCGGTGCGCAACTCGCGGCGTACCAGGTGGCGCGCCACGGCAATGACCATCTCCACCAGGTGTTCGGTTACCTCGCGGTCGATCTGTTCGAGGGGCGCGGCGAGGGTATCGAGGGCCGTCTCGAGCAGCGTCACCGCCTGCTCCAGCGCAGCGCGGGTCTGCTCGAGGGCCTCCTGCCGCCCCTTCTCGCTGCCCTCGGCATAGCCGCGCGCATAGGCCTCGTCGTAGGCCTGCTTCTGGATCTTTTCCAGGTCGGCGGCGGTCAGCGGCCCGCGCGTCTCACTTTCGACGGCCGGCAGTTCCCAACGCTCGTAGGCGGTCTGTTCGGAGTCCTTGCTGGCGTGGCCCTGGCTCATCAGATGTACTCGTCACCGCCCTTGCCACCCAGACTGATCTCGCCGGATTCGGCCATGCGCCGCGCCACGGCCAGCACTTCCTTCTGTGCCGCCTCCACTTCGCTGAGCTTGACCGGACCCTTGGCCTCGAGATCGTCACGCAGCATTTCGGCGGCGCGCTTGGACATGTTCTTGAATATCTTCTCCTTGACGGCGTCGTCCGCGCCCTTGAGGGCGAGGATGAGATTCTCGGAGGACACCTCGCGCAACAGCGCCTGGATCCCGCGGTCGTCCACATCCACCAGGTTGTCGAAGACAAACATCAGATCCTCGATGGCCTGCCCCATTTCGGGATCGGTCTCGCGAACCTGGTCGAGGATCTGGGCCTCCAGCGAGCTGTCCATGAAATTGAGAATATTGGCGGCGGTCTTGACGCCGCCGACGCTGGAGGAACGGACGTTGCCGGCGGAGCCGGTGAACTGTTTCTCCAGGATTTCGTCGAGTTCGTGAATGGCGCTGGGCTGGATGCCGTCGAGAGAGGCGATGCGCATCAGGACATCGGGCCGCAGACGCTCCGGCAGGGCCTGCAACACCTCGCCCGCCTGATCACTGTCGAGGTAGGAAAGCACGATGGCGATGATCTGGGGATGTTCGAGGCGAATGATCTCCGCCACCGCGCGGGGCTCCATCCACTTGAGCGCTTCGAGGCCCTTGGAGTGACGACCCAGCAGGATACGGTCGATGAGATTGCCGGCCTTGTCCTGGCCCAGCGCCGAGACCAGCACGTTGCGCAGATATTCCTCGTTACCGACGCCCAGGGAAGTCTGTTCGTCGATGCTGTCACAGAAACTGTCCAGCACGTCCTTGACGGTTTCCTTGGGGACGCCGCCGAGGGAGGCCATGGCCTCGCCGATGGACTGCACCTCCTTGGGCGACATGTGTTTCATGATCTCCGCCGCCGCCTGCTCCCCCAGGGTCAGGAGCAGTACCGCGGCGCGTTCGGCGCCATCCATTTTTCCAGAGCTCTCTGCCATTGTCATGTCAGTGGATGCTGTTCTGCTGCCTCAGGCCCAAATACGCGTTCCGATTACCCGATCACCTGAGAATGAGCGGATTGCCTCATCTGCCTGTCTCTCTCCGGGACGACGTCTGTAAACTGTAGTGAAATTCGGAACACGTATTTAGTCCGTGTTGACCCAGCTCTTGATCACCTGGGCGACCAGCTTGGGATCCTGCTGCACCACATCCTGGGCCATGTTGAGGCTGGACTCGTAACCGCCCGGTTTGGGCAGGCGCGGCTCCTCGCCGGGGCCGGTCAGGCTCAACTGGTCCTCGGCCAACTCATCGTCTTGACTGGCCGGCGTCTCCTGCGCGTGGGCATACTGCGCCAGTGAGCGCATGACGGGCTTGAGGACGCCGAACAGGAGCAACAGCAGTACCAGGCCCGCGCCGCTGTACTTGAGGGCCGTCGTCACCCAGGGCTGCTCGAGGATCCCCGGCTCGGGAAGGGGCTCCACCTCGGGTGGCTCGGTAAACGGCGCATTGATGAATTTCACCGAATCGCCGCGCAGGGGATCGAAGCCCACGGCTTCCTTGACCAGCTCGGTGAGACGCGCCAGTTCCTCTTCCGTGTAGGGCTCCGACTGTGGCGCTGCCGCCGCGGGCGCACCACCCTCCTCGGCGGGCGTGGCGCCATCCTCCGCGGGCGCGGCCTCGTCCCCGGCCGGGGCCGGCGTCGCCTTCGCCGGGCGATAGTTGAGCACCACCGCCACCGACAGGCGACGCAGGCTGCCCGGCGCCCGGCGCGTGTGGCTGATGGTGCGGTCGATCTCGTAGTTGGTCACCGCGCGACTGCGGCGGTTGGTCGGCGCGGTCGCGCCGGCCTGACCCGGCTGGCCGGGCTGGCCCGTCGTCTCCGGCGCCACCCCCGCGCCGGGAGGTTCGTTGCTCAGCGCGCCGGGGATCCCCCCGGCACCCAACGCCCCGGGGGACTGCTCCTCCACCCGCTGCTCGCTGCGGACGGCCGGCTGGTCGGGATTGAATACCTCCGCGGTACTCTCCACCACGGTGAAATCCAGATCCGCCACCACCTGGGCGCGCATGTTCTCCAGCCCCACCACCGGACCGAGGATGTGCTCGATACGTCGGATGTATTCCTGCTCCACCTTGCGGCGATGCTCGAACTGGCTGGCGGTCAGGGCAATGGCCCCCTGGCGCTCACCGCCGGAGAGCAGGCGTCCCTTCTGGTCCACCACCGTGACCTGTTCGATTTCCAGGTTCGGCACGCTGGAGGCCACCAGGCCGAGAATGGCCGATACCTGTTGTTCGTTCAGGCTGCGACCGGCGTAGAGATCCAGAAACACCGAGGCGCTGGCCTTCTTCTGGCGCCGGACGAAACTGGACTGGCGGGGCAGGGCAAGGTGCACGCGCGCCGAGCGCACCACCGACATGGACATGATGGTGCGCGCCAGTTCCCCCTCGAGGGCGCGCTGATAGCGTGCGTTCTGGATGAACTGGCTGGTGCCGAAGCCTTCCTCCCGGTCCAGCAGCTCGAAACCCAGCTCGTTCTCGATATTGATCCCCGCCGAGGCGAGCTGCATACGCGCGCGATGCACGCTGTCGGCCTCCACCAGCAGGGCACCGGAGGATTCTTCGATGCGATAGCGGATCCCGGCCTGCTCCAGCGACTGGGCCACGGCGCTGGCATCCTGTGGCGTTATCTGGCTGTAGAGCACCCGGTATTCGGGTTCCTGTGACCACAGCACCACGTAGACACCGATGGCGATACTCGCCGCCAGCCCGATGAGCAGACCCAGTTGCCGCAACATGGGCAGTGAGACCATGCCCCGGAAGCTGGGCGCCAGGGCCTGTGGATTAACAAGATCCATCGCCATAGCGTTTTATTTCCCCCCTGTCCTGTGAGACTGCATGGCGTCGCCTTACACCTGCATGTTCATGATTTCCTGGTAGGCGTTCACCAGCTTGTTGCGCACCTCCAGCATGGCCTGGAAGGAGACACTGGATTTCTGCATGGCGATCATCACCTCGGACATCTGCACGTTGGGATCGCCGCGTTGGAAGGCCTCGGCCAGCCGGCTGGCCTGCTGCTGGGTCTCGTTGACCTTTGCCACCGACTGCTTGAGGAGATCGGCAAAGTCCGCACCGGTATCGTTGCGGTTGGCAGGATTGATATTGCCCCCGGCCTGCTCGGCCAGGGCGCGCATCTGCGCGAGGATATCCTGGGGGGTAATGGTATTGTTCATCTAGGACCTCCTTTACATCACGCGGTCTGGGCGTCGAACTCACCGGGAATACTGACCCCGGCTTCGCGCATGCGCGCCAGCTTGTAGCGCAGGGTGCGCTGACTGATCCCCAATTTCTCGGCGGTCGCCTTGCGACTGCCCCGCAACTGTCGCAGGGTATCGACGATGATCTGCCATTCACGCTGGCGCAGGTCGCCGTTGAGACCGGCCTCGCCGGCAGCCTCCCGGGCGCTCTCCGCCGTGGTAGCCCCGCCCTCGCGCAGACGACCGATGGCGGTGGACTCGAAGTGCAGATCGGCGGCGCTGATCTTCTGGCCATCGCACAAAACCATGGCGCGCTGCATGACATTCTCCAGCTCGCGCACGTTGCCCGGCCAGTCGTGCTGCAACAGCGCCTCGACGGCCTCCCCACCCAGCGCCGGCACACGGCCGTCGTTGTTGTCGGCATGCTTGTGCAACATGAACTCGGCAAGGGGCAGGATGTCCTCGCGGCGCTCGCGCAGCGGTTGAACGTGGATGGGAAAGACATTGAGACGGTAGAACAGGTCCTCTCTGAAACGCCCGGCGGCCACTTCCGCCGCCATATCACGATTGGAGGTAGCCAGCACGCGCACGTCGAGTTCGATGGCGCGGTTGCCGCCGAGGCGCTCGACGACACGCTCCTGCAATACGCGTAGCAGCTTGGATTGCAGGCCCGCTTCCATTTCCGAGATCTCGTCGAGCAGCAGGGTGCCGCCGTTGGCCAGCTCGAACTTTCCGGGACAGGCCTTGTAGGCGCCGGTGAAGGCGCCCTTTTCATAACCGAACAGGGTCGCCTCGAGCATGTTCTCGGGGATGGCTGCGCAATTGATGGCGATGAAGGCCTTGTCGGCGCGCGTCGAGTTCTGGTGTATGTACTGCGCCAGCACTTCCTTGCCGGTACCGCTCTCGCCGGTGATCATCACAGTAACGTCCTTTGCCGCGACGCGACGCGCCAGCGTGCTCAGCTCGCGTGTCGCCACCGACTCACCGACCATACGGCGCACGTCGTGAGAGGGCGAAGCGAGGTTGCAGCCGACCATGTTGACCAGCACCTCGGCCTCGAAGGGCTTGACCAGGTAGTCGATGGCGCCGTCGCGCATGGCCTCGACGGCCTTCTCGATGGAACCGTAGGCGGTCATGAGGATCACGGGGATGTCGGCGAAGCGGGACTTGATCTGCTTGAGCAGCGAATGGCCGTCCATGCGCTTCATGTGTACGTCGCTGACCACCATGTCGATGCCGCCTTGCTCGATCACCGTGATGGCCTCTTCACCGTCGCTGACCAGACGTACCTCGTAACCGGCCAGCCCCAGGGTATCACTCAGGGCTTCCGCCAGGGCGGCATCGTCCTCGACGACGAGTACAGTGTGTTTCGTGCTCGGCATATTCTGCTCCAGAGATTACGGTTGGTATGGACCCGGTTGCGGCCGGGCGACTAGCACTTCTCACCCCCACGCCGACGTTCCATGCCGCGCACGCCCATCTGGCGCGCCGGCAGGCGCAGGGTGAAAATCGAACCCGGGGCCTCGCCGTCACGGGCTTCTCGCGCCGGCGACACCACGCGGATGTCGCCGCCATGCGCACGGGCAATGGCGGCCACCACGGCCAGCCCCAGGCCGGTACCTTCGCTGCGCGTGGTGTAGAAGGGATTGAAGATCTTCTGAATCTCCTGCGACGCGATGCCCGGTCCGGTATCGGTCATGACAAAGGCCACGCCGTGCTCGTCTTCCTTGCGGACATCCAGCTCCAGCGTTCCACCTTCGCCCATGGCCTGCATGGCGTTGCTGGCGAGGTTGCCCAGCGCGCTGACCAGCAACTGCCGGTTGCCGTGCAGGCTCATGCCGGTGGTGTGATTGCGGGCCACGAAGCGGGTGCCGGTGGCCTCGATCTCCGCGGCCAGCGTGCGCTGCAGATCGGCAATCAGCTCGCCGGGTTCGAATTCCTGTTCGCCCATGGTGCCGTCGCGGGCATAGAGCAGCATGTCGTTGACGAGCTGTTCCAGGTGACGCAACTGGTCGAGCAGCTTGCCGGTGAAGCGCTCGCGATCTGTCTCTTCCAGTTGCGGGCGCCTGAGATTGGAGGCGTACAGCAGGGCCGAAGACAGGGGCGTGCGCACCTGGTGGGCCAGCGAGGCGGCCATCTCACCCATGGTGGCGAGGCGCTGGTGCTGGTTGAGGTGATCCTGCAGGCGACGCATCTCGGTGACATCGGTGATGAGCAGGATCTGGCCCGGCTCGTCCCCCATGGGGCAGGTGGAGATGTTCACGCGGCGGCCGTCACTCAGCGAGACGTCGTGGCCGTCGTCGGCGCGCGGCGCGAAGGCATGGGCGATGACATCGTTCCAGCGCTGTCCCCGCAGGCCGCGACCCAGCAGGGCCTCGGCAGCGGGGTTGCACTCCTGCACCACGCCCTGGTTGTCCAGCACGATGACGCCGCCGGGCAGGGCCTCGAGCAGGGTCTCGAGGCGCTTCGCCATGCGCTCGCGGGCAAGGCTTTCCATGCTGCGCTCGAGGCGCGCGGTATCCAGTTCGCTGGTGAGCTGGGAGACGCGACTCTCCAGCTCGCGGTAGGAACTGGCCAGTTGTTCCGACATGCGGTTGAAGGTCACGAAGGCGTCGGCGAGGACCTGCGGTGTGGTACTGGCTTGCTGTGTCATCCTGCTCCTCGACATGGGTAGTAAAACCGGCGCAAGACGGATTTCCGTCTCCGCCCACTACCGGAGCAAGAAGCGTGCCGAAGGATGGATTACTTGAAAATCAGTCGCTTAGGGGGGAAGCGACGGCGGGAGGTCAAATTCCCGACGCCTGCTCGTTGCGCTGCAGGCCGTACTTGCGCATCTTTTCCACCAGCGTCGTGCGCCGCATGCGCAGGCGCTTGGCGGCATGGGCCACCACGCCCCCGGATTCCTCGATGGCCTGCTTGATGAGATTGTATTCCAGGTTCGAGAGGTGCTCGCGCAGATCCAGCCCGTCGCTGGGCAGGCGCAGGATGCTGGCATTGCTGCTCACCGCCGCGCCGGCGGCCGCGCCCTCATCCGCCTCCTCGGCCACGGCCCATTCTTCGATGGCGATGTTGCCGCGGAACTTCTCCGGCAGGTCACGCACGTCCACCACGCCGTAGGGGAACATGATCACCAGCCGCTCCATGAGATTGGACAGCTCGCGCACGTTACCCGGCCAGGCGTACTGGCACAGGGCGGCGATGGCGGCCGGGGTGAGACGCACCGAGCCCCGCTGTTCGTGTTCGAGGCGCGCAATGAGTTCGTTGATCAACAAGGGGATGTCCTCGACGCGCTCGCGCAGGGGAGGCATGTCGATGGGAAAGACATTGAGGCGGTAGAACAGGTCTTCGCGGAAACGCCCCGCGGCGATCTCCTGTTCCAGATCCCGATGGGTGGCGGCGATGATGCGCACATCCACCTCGATACTGCGGTTGCTGCCGACGCGTTCGAAGACCCGCTCCTGGATGACGCGCAGGAGCTTGACCTGCATGGCCAGCGGCATGTCGCCGATCTCGTCGAGGAACAGGGTGCCCCCCTGGGCCATTTCGAAGCGCCCCTGACGGGAACCGATGGCGCCGGTGAAGGCACCCTTCTCGTGGCCGAACAGCTCGCTCTCCAGCAGGTCCCCGGGGATGGCGCCGCAGTTGACGGGCACGAAGGGACGCTCGCGGCGCGCCGAATGATAGTGCAGGTTGCGCGCCACCACTTCCTTGCCGGTACCCGATTCGCCGAGGATCAGGACATTGGCATCGGAGTCGGCCACCTGTTCGATGAGCTTGCGCACGCGGGAGATGGAACGACTGTTACCCACCAGGCTGCGGAACAGCTGCACGCCGCGGCCGCGGGTGGAATCGGCGTCGGAGCTGCGATGGATGTCCGCCAGGCGCAGGGCGTGCTGCAACTGGCGTTGCTTGAAGGGCGTCTCGATGAGGCCGACGATCTGGTGGCTGAGTTCCTGGGGGAGGCTGTTGGCCGCCTGGCGCTCGTGCACCAGCAGCACCGGGATGGCCTGACCAAAGCGGCTGCGAATGCCGTCCAGCTCCGCCAGCGTGGTATCGTCGTCCTCGCGGTAGCCAAGGATCACCACCTCCGGCTCGCCCTCGCCGGCGGTGTCCGCGGCGGGCACCTCGGCCATGCCGGCCGCCTCGCCGACGACTTCCCCCATCTCGGTAAACGCCAGCAACTGGATCAACAGCTGGCGGCGATCGGTATCGCTGTCAACCATGAAGATAAGGGTATTGGCCATGGAGATCCCTCGCAGGTTCCGCCCGGCAGGCACCGCGCGGCGGTATCCGGGACATCTCCACAAATCCTAGCCCGCGAGAGGGATAATGTCAAAATATTGGCAGCCCGGCCGGCCCCCTGCCTAAGACGTTCATCGCCAAGGGGACGGTTTCCCGCCGCTTTACCCGACATATATAAGGAATAGGCGCGTTTCAGCGGGGCCCCTGCCCGCCCTGGCGGGCGCGCGCCTCGGCCACCTCGCGGCGGTGATGGCGAAACAGGAAGCGGGTCAGCCAGTCATCGGTATCCACATCCACCTGCTCGAAGACCAGCTCGCCGCCCTCGGCATCGCAGGCGCGCACGCGGGCGCAGAGAACCAGGGGTTGGGGACAGGCGGGTTCGGGATACAGCGCCACCCGCACCCGGTCGCCCACGGCGCAGGTCAGGCGGCCCCGCCAGGCCAGGCCCTTGCGGCGCAGCAGGCGGTTGCGCAGGGCCGGCGCCGCGTCCGCCTGCTGGCGGGCGAGCATGGCCAGCACCAGGTCGAGCTTGTGGTCGAGACGCCGCAGTTCCTGCATGACGGGGTCGCGGCGCTCGCTCTCGCGCGGCACCTGCGGCCCGGTTTCGAGGAGATCCAGCAGCGCAATGGTGGCCTGGTTGTCGGCCACCGGCACCACGCAATCCTCGCCGGCGGCCAGCAGCGTGATGGCAAGGGGGAAGGCGCCGTGGTACTGGAGGGCTTTGTCGCTGGCCATGGGCAGGGTCCCGTTTGCGTCCTTCCCCATGATAGCGTTTTGCGCCCCGGCAGGCACGGGCGTTTCAGAACCTGTCGGTGGACTGGTAACGGGCGGCGGCCTGGCGGCCCCGCGTGAGGGCATGGAGGCGCGCGCCGATGTCGTCGCGGCTTTCCCTGCCGAGGGCGATGATCTCGGCATTGTTTGCCGCCACCGCGCGCAGGGTGGCCTCAACCCCCAACAACTGCGCCGCATCGCTGACGCCGGCAAACAGCTGCATGAGTGCCGCGTCACGCGCGCCGATGGCGCCCGCGACGCCATCCCAGTCCCCCGCCTGGGCGAGGCTCAGCATGCGGCGCGTCAGCGCCAGGGCCTCCTCGGCCAGTTGCCTGCCGCGGCTCATGATGCGTATCAACCGCCCAGCTGTTCGGGGATCTGGTCCCAGGCCTCCTTGACGCTGCGCATCAGCGAGGCCACCTCGTCGAGGATATCGGTGTCGTCGTCCATGTTGGCGCGTGCCAGGCGGCGCGTCATGTAGTCGTAGAGATCGTCGAGGTTCTGTGCCAGTTCCCCGCCTGCCGCGAGGTCGAGACTGGAACGCAGACCCTCGATGATGGAAATGGCCCAGCTGATCTGCGCACCCTTGCCGGCACGCTCACCGCGCGCCATGAGGCCCTTGGCAGTGGCGATTTTCTCCAGTGCCCCGTCCATGAGCATCTGTACCAGGCGATGGGGGCTCGCGTCCTCGACTCCCGAGGCCACGCCCACACGGTTGTAGTGTTGCATCGCGTTTTGGAGCTTGGCCAGATTCATAACTGTGTACCTCTTGTCCAGTTGGAACGTGCGTCAATCCTCACCGCGAGACAGGGCGCGGCAAACTGCTTAACTCCCGGGCTGGCGCGCGCCCGGCAGGCCGGCCAGCTGGTTGTTCAAAAACGTGCTGGTCTCCTGCAGGGAACCCAGCGTGGCATCGAGACCGGAGAACTGCCGCCGCAGGCGGTCCTCCAGTTTTTCCAGGCGCCGCCGCAGGCGCAGGCGTTGCCCCTCGATATCCTCGACCTGGCGATTGAGACCCTCGTTGCGTGCCGCGATGGCCCCCTCGCCGCCGTTGATCTCGTCGATGAGGGCGGCAAGGCGGTCCGCCACGCCGCGGGAGAACACCAGGTCGCCCCGGATCCCCGTGGCGCCGCCGAGGATCTCCACGCTCAGGCCCGCCGCCGCGCCACTGCCGATGAGACGCCGGCCCTCCACCTCGGCGGGCAGGCCCCCGATGCGCCCCTGCAGATCCGTGCCCGGCGTTCCCTGCCCCACCGCCAGCCCGAGGGCCGAGGCCAGCGCGGGGTCGATAGAGACTATATCGACACGCGAGGCGCTTCCTGTAGTGGCGGAAGTAATTCGCAGGGCGGCACCTTCCACCACCACCGAGACGCCGGCCCCGGCGGCGGCCAGCGGCCCGTCGGCATTGATGCGCCCCTCCAGTTCGGTCGCCAGTTCCTGGAGGCTGGCATAGGTGCCGCCGGCGAGGCGAATGGCGCCGGAACTCACGCCGTCGATGACCAGGCCGAGGGCCTCGTCCCCGGCGAGGGTGACCGGAAAGCCCGCCAGCGGCGTCCCCAGCAGGCTGCCGGCGCGCGGCAGACTGGTGACCTCGACACGATACCGGCCGGTGGCGGTCTCCGCGCGCCCGGCGTCGGCATAGCGCGCGAGGGGATCTTCGACCCGTCCCGAGCGCGCGAACAGGCGCATCACTTCATCGAAGTCCGATTCCATGGCCTGTTGCAGGCGCGCCTCGTCGAGGGACAGGGTGCCATCACGCTCGGTACGGATACCGATACTTGCCAGGGAGGGATAATGCTCGTTGACCTCGGCCCAGGAATCGCTGACGATGCGCCGCAAGCGGGTCATGACGCCGCGCACCGCGGCGTCGCCCAGCAGGGGCCCGCGCTCGCGCGTCTCGGGATCGAAACGCGTCAGCGCGTTGGCATTGGTGACGAAGTCGTTGAAGGCCTCGACGAAGGCGGTGATCCCCGCCACCACCGCCTCGCGGTCCGCCTCCACGTCGATGTTTACCGGCTGGCCATCGGTGAGGCCTTCCAGCTCCAGTCTCATGCCGGGAATGATGCCTTCCAGCGTGTTGTCACTACTCGCCACGGCGATGCCGTCGACCACGGCGACGGCATCGCTCGCCGCCCGCTTCTCCACCAGGTTGCGGCCGCTGCCCTCGGGCGCGGCGGGATCATAGGCCAGCGCCGAGAGGCCGAGGCTGTCCGTGTCATTGGTGTCGGCATCGCTGACGCTGATGCGCAGGCTGTTCTGCGCACCGCTGTGTTCGGAACCGAGGACGAGGACGAAACCCTCGCCGTTGTTGATGATGGAAGCGCGCACGCCGAAGTCGGCATCGTTGATGGCGGTGGCAATGCCGCGCAGGGAACTGTTCTCGGGGGTGATCTCCACCGTGACCGGTGGCTGGCGCGGATCGGGACTGAAGTTGCCCGTGGCCGCATCCACGCGGCCGCGCTGGAAGGTCAGCGAACCGGTACCGACACTGTCAGTGTCCGCGCCAAAGGTCCTGCTTGCAAGCCGTTGCGCGCTGGCGAGGGCCTCCACTTCCACCTGGTAGCGACCGGGCAGGGCCTCGGCACCGGCGGTGGCGCTGACGAAACCTTCGCGGCTGACGCTCACGGACTGTTTCTGGAAGGCGGCAGTGCTGCGCAGCCCCGTGAGACTGCTCCTGACTTCACCCAGCGCCGCCTTGAAAGTCCCCAGGGCCGACAGGCTGGCCTGGATACCCACTTCCTTGCGATCCAGCCGCTCCTGCGTGGGTTGCCCCTCGGCGGCCACCAGCTGATCCACGAGCCCCTGTACGTCGAGACCCGAACCCAGTCCGGCGGATGAAATTGCTGCCATCAGAAAACCTCAGAAAGCCTTGAAGTCGGGGGGCCGACCGGGCTCCGCCGGCCGGCCCACACTCCCGGAATGCAATCCCGGGGCCAACTCAGGCCTTGGTCTGTAGCAGGAAGCCTCTCGACTCCTGCTCCAGCGACTCGGCCAGATGCTGTGACAGCGCCAGCAGCTCCTCGGGGGGGATCTGGCGGATCACCTCATCACTTTCGGAGTCAACCACAGTCACCACAACACGTCCTGTTGCGTCATCCACATTGAAATGCAGATTCCGTTGCAGGTTCTGGGTCAGGGTCTCCAACTGGCTCACTACCACGTCCAGTCCTTCAGTAGACAGCTCCTGTTCCGGCGGCGATCCGCTGCCCCCGGAGGCAAGAGCCTGCCGCACGTCAGACTCTCCCTGTGTACGAACGCGGCCCGTCGTACTGGTCGAACTGACCGTTGCCAGTAAAGACACATCTGCTATGGAGTGCGTAGCCATAACGTCACCTCGTGCGCGACCCCTGTCCGCTCAAATAATGGGGGAATTCGGGGCCATGTGTCATTTACTGAAGTAGTGCGAGCACGTTCTGCGGTTGCAGGTTGGCCTGGGCCAGCATGGCGGTACCTGCCTGCTGCAGGATCTGCGCACGCGTCAGTTCGGCCGTCTCCTGGGCAAAGTCGGCATCGCGAATACGCGAGCGCGCGGCCGTGAGATTTTCGGCGTTGGTGCTCAGATTGGCGATGGTTGACTCGAAGCGGCTCTGTATGGCGCCGAACTTGGCGCGCTGACCGTTGACGATGTTGAGTGCTGCATCCACGATGGCCAGCGCCTCGTTGGCATCCTTGACCGTGCTGACATCCAACTGGGCCACCGACATCAAATCGGATGCCTCGATGGAGTTGGTCAGAGACTGACCGGCGGTACCGCTGACACTGAAGGACTTGTCGGAGTCAAAGGTCACCTGGCCGGTGATGACAGCCGTATCCACAGTTCCATTGGCAGCCAGTACGGCACCACCCACGGTAACGTTGCCGGCATTCGCCGAGGCCTGGTCACTCATGGTGATGTTGTTACCCGTGGCGTTGGTGAGGATGATGGCCGTAGAGTCCTCGTTGAGACGCGCGGTCACGCCCGTCTTGGAAGAGGCATCGTTGAAGGCCGTCACGGCTGCCGACAGACCGTCCGCCGAGGTGGGATCGCCCAGGGTAAAGGCGATGGTCTCGGGTGATTCGTTGTCGGACGTCACGTCAATGATATAGGCACCCGCCGCGTCGAAGCTGACTTCCAGTTCCGTCTTGGCGAAGGCGCGTACACCGGTCTCGTTGGCGAAGGCATTGATGGACTCCGCCACGCCCTTGGCGCTCTCGCCGGCGGCAATGGCGAAGTCACGACTGCCCAGGGCGCCATTGACGGTGATGGTCTCGCCCGCGATACGCGCGGTGGCTGCACCGGAGCTGGTCGCGCCGGCGACACGGTAGTCACCGTACTGGCTGGTACGGAAGTTGCCCGTGGTGGTACCGATGGTCTGGTTGGCATTGGCGCCCACCTGGAAGATGGCCGAACCGAAGGTACCATCAAGCAGCTTCTGACCGTTGAACTCGGTGTTGGTGGCGATACGATCCAGTTCCGCGACCAGCTGGCCGACTTCGGCGTTCAGTGCCTGGCGGTCGGAAGCCGAGTTCGTGGCATTGGCCGACTGTACCGCCAGCTCGCGGATACGCTGCAGGATGTTGCCCGCTTCGGCAAGGGCGCCCTCTGCGGTCTGCGACAGCGAGATGCCGTCGTTGGCGTTACGTACCGCCTGGTTGAGGCCGCGGATCTGGGCCGTGAAACGCTCGGAAATCGCAAGGCCGGCGGCGTCGTCCTTGGCGCTGTTGATGCGCAAACCGGACGAGAGACGCTGCAGGGAGGTCTGAAGGGCGTTCTGAGAACGGTTCAGATTCCGTTGCGAGTTGAGCGACATGATGTTGGTATTGATTACCTGAGGCATGTTGCACTCTCCTGACTACTGGCCCGCCACCGATTTGACACAATCGGCCGCGAGCATTGCTGTCTAGCGGATATATTTGCCGCAACCGGCAAATAATTACCGCTCCCAACCCCTTAAACGGCGCGCGGCGGGGAAACTTTAGGGAATCGGCAAAGTTTTGCCTGCCGAAAAACAGGCACTTAGCGCTCCATCGGCAAGGAACTGCCGCCGGGGGCTGGCGACAGCGGCCCGGCGGGGCCTGGATAACTGTTCCGAAATAGAGATCACTCTCTACGCCAATTACGTCGTCCCGCGTGTCCTGACATGACCGTCAGCCGCAGGGACGACGTGCAGGATGCACTAAATACGTGTTCCAAATACCCGATCACCTGAGAATGAGCGGATTGCCTCATCTGACTGTCTCTCTATGCGACGACGTTTACGGACACGTGGGGCGACGTACCCACCAACCGGCGCCTGCCCCCCGAAGTGACCTGGATTTCGGAACAGTTATCTAGAGATGGTTGAACAGGGAGAGATTCTGCACGCGCACGAAGGCCTTCTGCGCGGCATCGAGACCGGTGAGCTCCAGGTTGAGACGGCTGACGGCCTCGGCGTAGTCGAGATCCTGGATCTCCGAGAGGATCTCCTCGAACTTGAGGATGGCCGCCTCGTTGATGTCGGCCTGGGCATCGAGGGCATTGAGACGCGCGCCCGCATTGGCGCGGATCTCCACGATCCGCTCCATGGCCAGATCCAGCGCCGGCAACAGGCGGTTGGTGGCATTGGCCAACTTGACGTTGCCGGGCGAGTCGCCATCGAGGCCGCGCAGGGCATGGATGTAGTCCTCGATGGTGGTAAAGATGTCCTGGTTGACCGCGGGGGCGACGATGAAGCTGTCACCGTCCGCCGGCTCGCCCTCGATGGCCGTCTGCACGCCGTTGAAGACGATGGCGTCGCCGCTGGCATAGGGCGTGCCCGGCGGGATCAGCACCGTGCCGGCCGCATCGGTCACCGTGTAGCTGACGCTGTCGTCGAAGGGATCGCGGGCGAAGGTGATGGTATAGATCCCGGGGATGTAGTTGCCGGTCTCGGTGCCCGGATCGATGATGCCACTGCCGCGGTTGGCGGGGCTCTCCTCCACGGTGAAGATACCATTGCCGTTGCGAATGGCGCGGAACACATCGGTGCCCGAGTCACCCACGGCGATCTGGCGCTCAGGGCCCACCTGCAGCATGCGCTGCCCGTCGTCGCCCTGGTAGGCGTAGCTGCCATCGGCGCGGCGCGAGAAGGGCTTGAAGGCGGTCAGGGAGCCGGCAAACAGGAACTCGTTGTTGTTGTCACGCGCATTGGCCATGCCGAGCAACTGTTCGAGCAACTGCTCCATCTCGCGGGAGATGAATTCGCGCGTCTCGGGGGTCTGGCTGGCATTGTTGGCCTGGATGGCCAGCTCGCGCACGCGCTGCAGGGTATCGCCGATGCCGTCGAGCACGCCCTCCTCGATGGTCAGCCGTGCGCGCGCCTCCTGGATGTTACGCTGGTATTGCCTGGTGGTATCCAGCGTCTCGCGCAGGTCGATGATGCGCGCCGCGCCGACGGGATCGTCCGAGGGGCGCGAGACACGCTCACCGGTGGAAATCTGGCGCTGGGTGTTGCTCAGTTTCGACTGCTGATCGAGGATGGAATTGATCGCCACGTCCTGCAACTGATTGGTGGAAACACGCA
This sequence comes from Chromatiales bacterium, assembly GCA_027005735.1. GTDB lineage: Bacteria > Pseudomonadota > Gammaproteobacteria > CAMYNG01 > CAMYNG01 > HyVt-448. The sequence goes on from JALTLF010000004.1 coordinate 15,695, forward strand.
TGGTCCTACCTCAGTGACGCCAGGAAAGTGTCGAACAGCTCGCTGGCGGTGGCTACCACCTGCGCGTTGGCATTGTAAATGTTCTGGAAGCGCACCAGATTGGCAGCCTCCTCGTCCAGGTTGACGCCCGAGACGGTTTCGCGTTCGGCGATGGCATTGTCCAGCAACACCTTTTGCGCCTCGCGGTTGATATCCAGTTCGTGAGTCTTGCTGCCCACCCGCGCCACCAGTTGCCCGTAGGCCTCGCCGAAACTGGCGCTACCGTCGAGCAACAGGCTGGCATCCTGCAGCAGGGCCATGTTGAGGGCGTTGGCATTGTCACCCACGGCATCGCGGTTGAACTGGATACGGAAGCGATCACCCTGCGCCTGGACACCGCGCAGCTCGGTGGCATAGGCGAAATCCATATCCGGCAGATTGACCCGCAGTTGCGCCCCCGCCGCCGGGTCGTAGGGCACGGCGCTCTGTAGCACCACCGGCGCGGCGGGATCGCTCACGTCGAGCACGTCGAAGCTGCTGGCGCTGGTGAAGACTACTTCCAGTTGCGGCGGCAGGCTGCGGCCGGGCAGATCGACGACGGTCTCCGGCAGGCCGCCGGGCGACGGTGCCAGCGGGCCGGAGAGAACGCGCGGTGGCCGGATCTCACCCTCGCCCTGGTTGGCAATGGCCGCCTCGCTGCGCACCAGCGAGGCGGCGGCGATGTCGGTGGTATTGTCCAGCAGCAGGCGGAAGCGATCGGCGGCGCTGCGCGCCGGGCGGATGAGGAAGCTGTCGCCATCCTGAATACCGGATCCCGATGTCAGGCTCAGGGTGAAGCCCTCGCCAGGCAGTTCGCGGGGCAGACTGCTGAAGCTGTCCACCACCGTGTCGTCACTGAGGCGCACGAGGGTATAGGTACCGTCCCTATAGTCGAGGCGGTAGTCGGTGCTCTTGATCTTGTCGAGGTTGGTCACCGTGGCACCGAGGATGTAATCCCCGGCGTTGCGGTTGCTGGGCAGGACCTCGATGCCCTCCTCGTTGAGATTGCGGAAGAAGTCTCTCCCCGGCAGGTTGTTGAGATCCATGCCGAGGCGATGCTGGTCGTTGACCGCCTTGGCGAGACCGAAGGCGATACGTCCCAGTTCGCTCTGCGTGCGATCGAGGATGTCGCGGTTGAAATTCACCAGCCCGCCCACCGTGCCGCCGGTCATGAATTTGGTCACCACGGTACGCGAGTCGTCCGGCCCGACGAAAACGATGTCGGAAATGCGCGGATCGAAGGGATTGTCCTGCAGATCCAGCCGTGCTGCCGACTGGCCGATGACCAGGGTCTGGCCCTTGCCGACGAAGACATTGAGCGAACCGTCATCCTGACTCGTGACGGTGACATTGATCTTTTCGGCCAGGCCGCGCAACAGCTCATCGCGGCGGTCGAGCAAATCGTTGGGCGGCTGCCGGCTGCCTCCCCGGGCCACGGCGATCTTGCGATTCAGATCGGCAATGGCGGCGGCGGCATTGTTGACCTCATCGACGATGACGCGGAGATCGCTGTCGGCGGCCTCGCGCAGTTCATCGAAGCGATCGTTGAGATAGCCGAAGCGATCTTCCAGGGTCCCGGCGGCGGTCAACATGACCTGGCGCGCCGAGGTGGAGGAGGGATCGTCGGCTACGCCCTGCACGGCATTGAAAAAACCTTGCATGGCCGGCGCCAGCCCCGCATCCGGATCCGACAGCAGGCGATCCAGCTGGCTGGTGTATTCGAACTGCTTGTCAAGCGCGGCATAGCGGGTGGTGTTGTCGCGCACCTGGGCGGTGAGGAAGTCATTGTGGAATCGGCGCACGCCGTCGACGGTCACGCCCTTGCCGATATTGCCAGCGCTGGTCACCTGCGGCGGGCGGGTGGCGAGCTGCACGCGCTGGCGCGAGTAACCCTCGGTCTGGGCATTGGCGATGTTGTGGCTGGTGGTGGTGATCTGGCGCTGCGAAGTAAGCAGGCCGGAGATTCCAATCCCCAGGGAGTCGCCGCTAGCCATGGCCGGCTACCTCCCCGTCGCGCGTGGCGAGGGCCGCGTCGGCTTCGCGCCTCAGAATGTCCATGACCTTGGCGGCATAGTCGGGATCGGTGGCATAGCCCGCCTCGCTGAGGGCCGCCATGTAGGCCTCGGCCTCGTCGGCCACCACCAGCGCCTGCTGGTAGCGCGGCGAGTTCCAGATCAGATCCACGTAGTCATCGAAGCTATCGGCGAAGGAGTCGTAGGCGCGAAAGCGGGCCTGTTCCGGCCGCAGGGCGCCGTCGCGGAACTCCAGGGTACGCACGCTCACCCGCGCTCCGCGCCAGTCGTCACCGGCCTTGATGTTGAAGACATTGAAACTGCTGCGCCCGTCGGCGTGGGTACTGATGGCGCGGCCCCAGCCGGTCTCCAGCGCCGCCTGGGCCAGCAGGACCTCCGGGGCGACACCGATGCGCCGCGCGGCGGCCTCGGCATGTGGGCGCAGGGTGCGCACGAAGTCCTCGGGGGTCTCGAAGTGGGGCTCCGGATCACGCACGGGGCGCTGGGCAGCCGCCGCCTCGACGGGAGCGCGGACCGGCACCCGCGTACGCAGGCGGCCGTCGTCCAGCGCGCGCGCCGGCGCCGCATCGTCGTCCGCGAGGCCCGCCACGCCGCGCAACTGCTGCACGAGGGTCTCGGCCAGGCCCATGCCCCTGCCTGCAGAGAGGCTGAGGGACAACTGGCGGTCGAAGAGATCGCTGTAGAGGCTGTCGTCGGTCTCGCTGAACAGGGGATCGCCGAAGCTGGCGTCGCGCATGCTCTTTAGCACCATGTTGAGGAAGATCCCCTCGAACTGGCGCGCCACTTCACGCAGGGCCGCATCGGGATCGTCGCGGCCGATACGCCGCAGATCGTCGAAGCCGCTGAAATCGGTATAGACCTGCGCGGTACCGAGGGGGGTGGCTTGCAGCGCCTGCATGATGGCCCGCCTAGATGACGATGAGCTCGGCACGCAGGGCGCCGGCTTCCTTGAGCGCCTCGAGGATGGCCACCAGGTCGCCCGGCGCCACGCCCACCTGGTTGATGGCGCGCACGATCTCGTCCAGGGTCACGCCACGCGGCAGGAGAAACATGCGCTCCCCGCCCTGCTCGACCTGGATGTCGGACTGGGGCACCACCGTGGTCTGGCCGCCGGAGAGCGGACCCGGCTGGCTGACCACCTGGCTCTCGGTGATGGTCACCGTGAGGCTGCCATGCGACACCGCCGCCGGCATGACCTTGACTTCGCTGCCGATGACCACGGTGCCGGTGCGCGAGTTGATCACCACGCGCGCGGCGGCCTCACCCGGTTCGACGGTGAGATTTTCCAGCACCGAGACGAAGGCCACGCGCTGGTCGCGCTCCTGGGGCGCCGCGACGCGCACCGAGGCGGCATCGATGGAGCGCGCCGTGCCCGGACCCAGCGCCAGATTGATGGCCTCGGCGACGCGGGTGGCAGTGGTGAAATCGGGACGGTGCAGGTTGAGCACCAGGTCGGTCTCCCCGCCGAAGGGGGTATTGATGGCGCGCTCGACGATGGCGCCGTTGGGAATGCGACCCACGCTGGGGACATTGACGGTGATGCGCGAACCGTCGGCGCCCTCGACGCCAAAGCCATTGACCACCACGCTGCCCTGGGCGATGGCATAGACGCGGTTGTCGGCGCCCTTGAGGGGCGACATCAGCAGGTTGCCGCCGCGCAGGCTCTTGGCGTTGCCGATGGAGGAGATGGTGACGTCGATGTTCTGACCCGGCTTGGCGAAGGGCGGCAGGGTGGCGTGAATGCTCACGGCGGCAACATTTTTCAGCTTGAGGCTGATATCTGCCGGGATGTTCACTCCCAGCCGCGACAGCATGGCGCGCATGCTCTGGGCGGTAAACGGCGCCTGGGTGGTGGAATCGCCGGTGCCATTGAGGCCCACCACCAGGCCGTAGCCCACCAGCTGGTTGTTGCGCACCCCGGCCACTGCGGCGATGTCCTTGAGGCGCTCGGCGCGCACCACGCCGGTACTCATGCCGATGAGCAGGAGGACGCCGATGAGCGAGGTGAAACCCAGTTCTTTACGTGACAGCATTCGTTTTTCTCCAGTAAAACCCGCAAGTTAGCGGTCTCACGGTGGCGCCTCGGCCGCCCCCTCCGGGGTCGGTGGTGGCTAGAATGGCCAGCCGTCGCCCTGGAAGAAGCGTCCCAGCCAGCCGATGCGATTCGCATCGTCGATGCTGCCCTGGCCGCCGAAGCTGATCTGCGCGTGGGCGACGCGTCCTGATTCCACCGTGTTGTCCGGCCGCACGTCCTGGGGACGCACGATGCCGGTAAATCGCAGGAACTCGTTCTCCCCGTTGACGGTGATGAGGCGTTCGCCACGCACCAGCAAATTGTTATTAGGCAAGACCTGTGCCACCGTGACCGTGATGGTGCCCTTGAGCGCGCTGCTGCGATCCGCGGCCCCCTCGCCGCTGAACTCGCGCGAGGCATTGACGTCGTTTTCCAGCAGGTTGCGGCCGTTGAGGGTGACCTCGTCGCCGGCGACGCTGGGTGCCTCGGTGGAGATGCTGTTCTCCTTGGCGGTGGTGGTGGACGCCGAGCGCGTGGCGGTGGTGTTCTCCACCAGATTGATGGTGAGGATGTCGCCCACGTAGCGCGCCTGGGTATCGGTGAACAGGCCGGCGCGCATGCCTTCCTGGTAGATGGCACCGTTGTCCTTGCCCAGCACCACCGGCGGCCGGGCCGGAACGGGGGCATAGGCCGGATTGCGCAGGCCAATGTGGGAGGCACAGCCGCTGCCGAGCAGGCTGACGGTGAGCAGCAGCAGGACAGTTCGAAACAGGGAAAACTCAGCGTTCATCGCGTCCTCACAGGGTATTGGCGATGTTCTGCAACATCTGGTCGGTGGTGGAGATGGCCTTGGAGTTCATCTCGTAGGCGCGCTGGGTCTCGATCATGCTCACCAGTTCCTCCACCACGTTGACGTTGGAACCTTCCAGCGCCCCCTGGGCGAGGGTACCGATCCCCCCCTGCCCCGGCGTGCCGGTCTGGGGCGAACCGCTGGCGGTGGTCTCGAGGAAGAGGTTCTCGCCGATGGGCTGCAGGCCGGACTGGTTGACGAAGTCGGCGAGCTGGATGGTGCCCACCTGGGTCTGCGCATTGCCCGGCTGGGTGACGGTCACCACGCCATCCTTGCCGATGGTGATGCTCTGGGCGTCCTGCGGGATGGTGATCTCGGGCTGCAGGCGGTAACCGGAAGAGGTCACCAGGGTGCCGTTGGCGTCCACCTGGAACTCGCCGTTGCGCGTGTAGGCGATGCTGCCGTTGGGTTGCAGGATCTGGAAGAAGCCGCGCCCCTGGATGGCGATGTCGAGGCTGTTGTCGGTCTGCAACAGGCCGCCCTGGGTATGGACCTTCTGCGTGGCCACGGTGCGCACGCCGGTGCCGACGCTGAGACCGGAGGGCAGGTGCGTGTCCTGGCTGCTCAGCCCGCCCGCCTGGCGCACGTTCTGGTAGAGCAGGTCCTCGAACAGGGCGCGTCCCCGCTTGAAGCCATTGGTATTGACATTGGCGAGGTTGTTGGTGATGACGTCCAGGCGGTGCTGCTGGGCGTCGAGGCCGGTCTTGGCGATCCACAGTGATTGACTCATTGTGCTTGCTCCCGTCGTAACGGTGTCTCTGGTTTCATGGTGTCCGGTTTAACTCAGGCGCAGCAAGGTGGCATCGGCCTCGTCGTTGCGCTCGGTGGTCTGCATCATCTTGACCTGCATCTCGAAGCGCCGCGCGAGATCGATCATGTTGACCATGGCCTCGATGGCGCTGACGTTACTGCCTTCCAGGGCGCCGGCAACGATGCGCACGTTCTCGTCCGGCTCAGCCTCCACGTCCTCCCGGTGGTGGATCAGGCCGTCGAGGCCCTTGACCAGTTGCGCCGCGGGCGGATTGACCAGCTTGAGGCGGTCCACCACCACCAGGGTGTTGGGCGCCTCCCCGGCGGGCACGATGGAGATGGTGCCGTCGTCGTTGATCTCGATCTTGTCCGCCGGCGGCAGGCTGATGGGACCGCCCTCGCCGAGTACCGGATAGCCGGAGGCGGTAACCAGCAGGCCGGCGGTGGAGACGCGCAGGTTGCCGTTGCGCGTGTAGGCCTCGTGGCCGTCGTTGCCCTGCACCGCCAGCCAGCCCTCGCCGGCGATGGCCACATCGAGATCCCGCCCGGTGGTGTTGATGGGGCCGGACTCGAAGTTCACCGCCGGGCGCTCGGTCATGGCGTAGGCCCGCGTGGGCAGGCCTGGCCCGTACAGGGGCATGGCGCGCATGGCGGTGAGGTCCTCGCGAAAACCCGGCGTGGAGACATTGGCGAGGTTGTGGGTGTTGGCGGCCTGCGCCAGCAGGGTCTGCCGCGCGCCACTCATGCTGATATAGAGTCCGTGATCCATGTCGTGGTCCTGTCAGTCCGCCTCACGCCGCCTAGCGGATGTTGATGATGGTCTGGGTGACCGTGTCGGCGGTGGAGATCACCTGGGCGTTGGCCTGGAAGTTGCGCTGCGCGGTGATCATGTTCACCAGCTGCTCGGTGAGGTCCACATTGGAGCCTTCCAGCGCGCCGGACTGCACCAGGCCGAGGCTGCCGGAGCCGGGTACGCCCACCAGCGGGATCCCCGACTCGAAGCTCTCCGCCCAGGTGGTGTCGCCCAGCTGGCGCAGGCCCTGGGCATTGGGGAAGTCCGCCAGCGCCAGCTGGCCGAGGGTACGCGTCTGGCCGTTGGTGAAGCGCGCACGCACCACCCCGGCCTCGTCGATGTCCAGCGCCGTGAGGCGGCCGGTGGTGTAACCGTTCTGGGTCAGGGCATTGACGTTGAAATTGGTACCGAACTGCGTCGTCGGCGTGTTAGAGGCATAGTCCAGCGTCAGCACCAGTGGCTCGGCGCCGGTGCCGGTATCGAAGCCGGGGTAGGTGATGCGTCCCGGTGGCGAAGGCTGGCCGTCTATGGCCGCCAGCGCGCCCGAGCCGTCGAACTGCAGGACATTGGGGGTATAGGGCGCGGCGGTGCCGCCCTTGATGTCCTTGCCATCGACGAAGACGTAGGTCTCCCACTGGTTGGGGATATCGGTCTTGACGTAGTACAGGGTCGCCAGGTGCGGTGAACCGAGGGAATCATAGACGGTCAGGGAAGTGGAATGGTTGTAGCTCTCCGGCACTTCCGGATCGAAGGGGCCCACTACCGGTTTCTCCTGGGTCGAGTCCAGGTTGAGACCCACATCCACGGTAGTGGTGGCGCTGGGATTGATGTTGGAGGTATTGATCTTCAGCGGCCCCACGTCGCCGGTGGTGGCGCCGAGATCGTCGGTCTGGTTTACCACCAGGCGCTGGTTTGAGCTGTTGACGATATAACCCTCGCGGTCCACTTCAAAGGCCCCGGCGCGGGTATACAGGCGCTCGCCATTGTCTTCGACGATGAAGAAGCCCCGGCCGTTGATGGCCAGATCCAGTGCGTTGTCGGTAAAGTCGATGTTGCCCTGGCTGAACTGCTGGCGTACCGCGGCGAGCCGCACACCGGCGCCCACGGCATTGGCTGCGGTGCCCACGGCGGAGGCCGCATAGACGTCGGCGAACTCGGCGCGCGATTTCTTGAAGCCGGTGGTGCTGGCATTGGCGATATTGTTGCCGATCATTCGCAGATCCTTGCCGGAAGCCTGGATACCGCTGAGTGCTGCGCGAAAAGGCATGGTCTTGTCCTCCTGTGCCCGATATCAGTTACTGATGCGTTTGACGGTGGCCAGCGGGGCCGTGCCACCGTTGGCGAGATTGAGCGTCATGCCCTGGCCACCCTGCCCCAGCGAGACGCTGTCCACGGTATCGGAGACCAGAGTGGGAACGGCCTGGGCCTCGTCGTCCACCACGGCCTCGGCTCGCACGAGATAGACGCCCGCCGTGGCGCGCGCCGCCTCGCCGTCGGCGCCGGACAGGCCGTTGAGTTCACCGTCCCAGGTGAATTCGTGCTGCCCGGCGGGCAAGCTGCCCAGCGCCAGGCTGTGCACCACCTCGCCCGAGGGACTCAGGATGTGCACCTTGAGGTCCTGCGCGCCGGGCGGCACATCCACCGCGCCACGCAGTTCGCCCTGCTCAGGGAGCTCGGCGCGCTGCCCCGGCACCAGGACGCGACTGCCCACCAGCGCCGAGGCCTGCAGGGCCTGGTTGGACTGCATGCTCTGCGCCAGCGTGCCCATGGAATCCTTCATGTCCTTGAGGCCGGTCACCGCGGAGAGCTGGGCCATCTGCGCCACCATCTCGCCGTTGTCCATGGGCTTGAAGGGATCCTGGTTGTTCATCTGCGTGGTCATCAGGCGCATGAAGTCTTCCTGCCCCAGGGCCTGCTGGCGGGCAGGTTTGGGCTTGCGCTCGTTGAGACTCAGCGCATCCGGGTTGAGGGGGCTCTTGCCTAGGTCGTTCATGGTTCACATCGCTCTGTTGAGGTTGGCGTTGAAATCGGGCGTCATTCACCCAGCGAGAGGGTGCGCAGCATCATCTGCTTGGCGGCATTCATGACCTCGATGCTGTTCTGGTAGGCGCGCGAGGCGGAAATCATGTTGGCCATCTCTTCCACCACGTTGACGTTGGGCTTGAAGATGTAACCTTCCTCGTTGGCCAGCGGGTGATCGGGCTGGTACTCCTGGCGCAGGGGCGCCTGGCTCTCCACCACGCCGAGAACGCGTACCGCGCTGACGCCCGGCGCGCTGTCGTACGCGGCCAGCATCTGGCCGAACACGGGCTGGCGCGCGCGGTAGGTCTGCTCCGTGCTGCTGCTGATACTCTCGGCATTGGCGAGATTGCTGGCGGTGGTGTTGAGACGAATGTTCTGCGCGGCAAGGGAAGAGCCGGCGACATCGAAGATGGAAAACAGTGACATGGCTATTCACCCCTGATGGCCAGTTTCAGGCCCTTGAACTTGCTACTCAGAAATTGCAGGCTCGCCTGGTAACGAATGGCGTTCTGCAGGAACTCGGCCTTCTCCACGTGCGGCTCGACGGTGTTGCCGTCCAGCGCGGGCTGGGTGGGCTGGCGATAGAGCACCGTCCCGCCGCCGCTGCCCCCCATGGCGTCCATGTGCCCGGCATGGGTGCGACGCAGGGCCACGGCCTCGCCGCCCGCCCGCGCCAGCGCCCGGCGAAAATCGATGTCACGCGCCTTGTAGTTGGGCGTCTCGGCATTGGCGAGGTTGGAGGCGAGGATGCGCGCCCGTCGGCCGAACAGGTTGAGTGCCTGCTCGTGTATGCCCAGTGCGTGGTTCCAGAATTGCGCCATTGTCCTGCCTGTTCCTGTGTGGATTGCACACGAACTTTTGCAATGGCTGTGCCAGATTTTTTAGCCGTTATAAAACAACAAGATAGGATTCAAGGACAGGGATTGCCGCAGGGATGGCGGCAAGATCCGGCCCGGGGCGGCAAGCCGTGCGGGCTCAACGGCGCGGCCGATAGACCACGCCACGGCCGAGGTTGACAGGCTCGAAGACCTCGGTATAGCCGGTGGGGGACTCTGAACCGCCGAGGAACAGGTAGCCACCGGGATTGAGGGCCTGGGCCATGCGCTCGAGGATGTCGCGCTTGGACTCGGCGGAAAAATAGATCAGCACGTTGCGGCAGAAGATGATGTCGAAGCGCCCGAGGAGGGCGTAGCTGGCCATCAGGTTGAGCTCGCTGAAGCGCGTACGCGCGCGCACCTCGTCGGTGAGCTGCCAGCCACAGGGCGCCTGGCGGAAAAAACGCTGCCGGCGTTCCTCGCTGAGCCCGCGCCCGATGAAGAGGTCGTCGTAGCAGGCCGTGCGCGCGATCTCGAGCATGCTGGGCGAGATATCGGTGCCGACGATCTCCACGCTGCTGCGCAACAGGCCGGGGTTCTTCTGGTTGAATTCGCTGATGGTCATGGAAATGGAGTAGCTTTCCTGGCCCGAGGAGCAGGCCGCCGACCAGATACGCAGACGCGACGCCTCTCGCCTGGCAAATTCCGGCAGCAGCTTCTCGCTCAGCAGTTCGAAGGGATAGGTATCACGAAACCACATGGTCTCGTTGGTGGTCATGGCATCCACCACGTCCTGCCTGAGCCGCATGCTGGCGCCCTTGTCGAGTTTGCGGACCAGCTCACCCACCGAGGCGAAGTCGTGCTCCTTCACCAGCCGTCCCAGGCGGCTGACGACGAGGTAGTGCTTGTTGTCGCCCAGCACGATACCACTGGCGCTCTCCAGAAACGCGCACAGGGCCTGGTAGTCGGCGTCGCTGAGCGCGCCGCTATCCGCGGGCTTCGGGTTCAGGCTGCTATCCATGGCAGGGCCTTTTTGCAGAGGTAAACGCGTAGCCGGTGCGCGCCGTACCACTACTGGCGGGAATGTTCATCGAGGGTTTCCCGAACCATGCGCGCCAGCTCGTCGGCATTGAACTTGGGCACGAACTTGTCCGCCCCGACCTTTTTCACCATATCCTGGTTGAATACACCGCTGAGGGAGGTATGCAGCATCACCGGGATTTCCCTGAGATGATCATTTTTCCGGATCTCGGTGGTCAGGGTATAACCGTCCATCTCCGGCATCTCCACGTCGGAGATCACCAGGTCCAGGTGATCACGAATGTTCCCGCCGTCACGCACCATGTCCAGCAGCATGTCCAGTCCCTCGCGGCCATTGCCGGCCAGCAGGGTGGTCATGCCCAGTTGTTCGCAGGTACGCTTGACCTGGTTGCGGGCGACGCTGGAATCATCCACGATGAGGATACGAATGGGACTCTCCTCATCGGCCTCATCGCGCAGGTCCTCGGAGACATCCACCTGCGTGCCAACGATATCCGAGAGCACCTTTTCGACGTCGATGATCTCCACCAGTTCATCGTCGACACGCGTGACGGCGGTCAGAAAATTTCCCTTCCCCACGCCCTTTGGCGGCGGCATGATTTCTTCCCAGTTCATGTTGACGATACGCTCGACGCTGTCCACCAGGAAGCCCTGAATCGAGCGATTGTATTCGGTAATGATGACGAAGGCGTCCTCGATGGAAGCCAGCGGTCGCTTGCCGATGGCCATGGCAAGATCCATCACCGGGATGGTGCGCCCGCGCATGTTGGCGATACCACGCACGATGGGATCCGCGTGCGGCAGGGCCGTCAGGGGCGGACAGTGGATGACCTCCTGCACCTTGAAGACATTGATGCCGTAACGCTGCCGGCCGCTGAGCCTGAAGAGCAACAACTCAAGGCGGTTCTGGCCCACCAGCTGGGTACGCTGATCGACACCGTCGAGGACACTGGACATGGGACACACTCCTCACGCAAATGTCGCAATCATGCGACAGGCACCGGCCACCACGGGCCCGTGCCGATACATGCTAAATACCCCTGTATTTACAGGGCCTTGATTGCCCACAGCCTGTCGACTGGCAATCCTGCTGGTTTATCGGCCCCCCTTGAGAGCGACTTAAACTTTTCCCCTGCCCCGGTGTTCCGGCACGCCGCTTGCACTGTCTCGTCCACAACGGCCGCCGGGAGACTCCCGGCCCCGCCCCGGACATCCGTACACGACAGGACAACACGAGATAAGCCCATGACTCTCAAGCGAAATACATCCCTGACGCCATGCCGGCACGGGCTCGCCAGAGCCCTGCTGGGGGCGGCAATGCTTTGCCTGCTGCCGCTTGCCGCCCCGGCGCGGACGGCCTGGGAACCGCTGGACAACATCAGGCAGGTGGCCACCCGCTTCGTGCTGGCGGCCACGGGCGACGCGCAGGGTGCCGACGGCACTCGCGTGCACTTCGATCACCTCGATCCCCGCCTGCGCCTGCATCGCTGTGACGGGCGCATGGAGGCCTTCTGGCCGGGCGGGCGGCGACCGGCCGGCAACGCCACCGTGGGACTGCGCTGTACCGGCGCCCGCGGCTGGAAAATCTACCTGCCGGTGCGCATCACGCGCCGCCTTGCGGTGGTGGTGACCCGCCACGCCCTGGAACGGGAACATCGCCTGACGCTGGACGATCTGCAAGTGGAGACACGCGAGGTCAGCGGCCTCGCCGCGGTGCCCATGGATCCCGCCCACTACGTGGGCATGGTGACCCGCCGCCGCCTGCCGGCCGGCGAAACCCTGCGCCCCCAGGTGGTGCAGCCCCCGCGCGTGATCCGGCGTGGCGATCCGGTGGTCATCGAGGCGCGTCGCGGCGCCATCGCCATACGCGTGCATGGCACGGCCCTCATGGACGGCAGGCGTGGACAACGCATCCGCGTGCGCAATGCCAGCAGCGGACGGGTGATCCAGGCGGCGGTGGCCGCCGCCGGGCTGGTCACCGTCGGGATCTAGTCATGGTTCACAGTTCAGGTCATCCAAGTGCTTGATCCAGGCGTCATGTCTCCGGCGTTTGCCCTAAAGCTTCGCGGCCCGGCGCCGATAACCCTGATGCACGCCGTATCAGGAGACGTCCATGCCTATCGAAATCAATGGCCTGAATTCACAACGCACCCAGCAGGGCACCACCCGCCAGCTTCGCAAGAACGACAGGGCCGACGCCAACGACGCGGGGCCCGCTGCGACGCCCACCGCGACCGACGCCGTGACCCTCACCGACACCGCGGCACGTCTGCGCGAGATCGAACAGGACCTCGCGTCGCAGCCGGTGGTGGACACGGAGCGGGTACAGGCCGTGGAAACCTCCATCCGCAACGGCGAATACCGGGTGGAGCCGGAGCGCGTCGCCGACAAGATCATTGAACTGGAAGACGCCATGGACGGGCGCAAACGCTGAAACTCCTGCCGAGTCGTATGTATCGGCAGGCCACCGATACGAGAGGCATACGACATGCAAACGGCCAAGTCCCCTCCCCTCCTGCGCCGGATCCACGCCACCCTGGTGGCGCTGGAGACCATTCTGCAACGCGAAGCCGATTCCCTGGG
>JALTLF010000005.1 GCA_027005735.1 Chromatiales bacterium
TTTTATCGGATCAGGGTAAAATTACCTCTTACCACATACTCCTCCCCTTCGCAGCGATAGCGCAGCACATAGGTGTACACGCCCGGCTCCTGTGCCTTCCCTCGGTAGGTCCCGTCCCAGCCCTTGCTCTGCTCCCGGCTGCGGAACAGTTGCTCCCCCCAGCGGTTGTAGACCTCCAGCAGGATAAACTCTTCGTTGTTGCCCTTGCTCAGTGCACGGTATTCATCATTCAATCCGTCATTGTTCGGACTAAATGCATTCGGCACCATCATATCACTGCATATCAAACTCACCCGGATATAGACCGTGTCTATCGCCCGGCATCCGTTCCCGTCTACGGCCAGCAAATAATAGTACCGGCTGCTGTCCAGCTCCTCCGTCCTCGTCTCCAGGCATGTGTCGCAATCTACCCCGCCCGTGCTGTCCGTCAGCCAGCGATAGCTTGAGGCATTCGTCTGACCCCGCAGCAGCGCCCGGCTCCCCACAGATATGCTGCTGTCCGGACCCGCGTCTACTTCCGGTAGTGCATACAGATTTACCATCATGCTGTCACGCCTGCTTCCGCATACATTCTCCGACTCCAGCCATATCAAGCCTCCGCTCACTGCTATTATATACGAGCCCTCTTCTCCCGTACTCCAGCGATAGTCTTCATAATCACTGTAGGCACGTATACGGATCGTGTCTCCATAGCATATGCTCGTGTCCGGTGGCAACTGGACCAGCGGTCGGTCCAGGCCCGTTATCCTGATGCTGTCTGTCTTTTCCCCACATCCGTTGATTGCCGTGGCTACATAGATTCCCCCGGAGATTACTCTTATTGTCGGCCCCTGTTGCCCGTCCGACCACGCTATGCTGCTTATGCTGTCCACTTGCACCGGCTCCAGACGAAGCGTGTCGCCCTTGCAGAGCAACGTATCTCCCGGCAGCTCAAGCTCCGGATAGGGATACTCCGATACCCTGATCTCTTCCGTCCGCTCTCCGCACAGGTTCTCCAGTCTCAGCTCATAGCGCCCCTCCTGCGTTATCCGTATCTCACGGCCCGTATCTCCCGGTGTCCAGCTATACCTCTCCGTATTCCCGCTCGCTGCCCGTAGATCCACATAGCCGCCCTCGCAGTAAAACGTATCCTGCGGCAGTCCCGATGGAAGCGGGGAGTAATAACGACTCACTTTTATCGTATCACGCCTCGTCCCGCAGATACTGCTGCTCTCTACCCACAGCACACCCGGTGCGCTCACACCTATCATGCTGTCATGGCTCCCCGTGCTCCATAGCAAGCCCGTCCGGTACTTGTCCCATCCGGGGGTCAGATACAGCGTATCCGTATTGCAGAAAAACGTGTCTGCCGGCAGACTGTTGACCGGATAGCGGCTGCGTGCTACATACACCGAGTCTCGTACCCGCCCACAGATGTTTATCGATTCTACCCACCACCAGCCTCCGCTGTCAATCAATACTTTTGAACCCTTCTTCCCGTTGCTCCAGATCAGGCTGTCGATGCCGAAGGTGTCCGCCTCCAGTTCCAGCACATCCGGCAAACAAAGCAACGCACTGTCCGGAAGGCCTGCAGAAACCTCCGGGAGGATCCTGATTTCTACCGAGTCTTGCAGAATGCAACCCGTTAATTTGTTCTCTATCTCTACCCGGTAGGTGATATCGGCCGGAGGGTAGGCCTTCGGACTGCCTCCCAGCTCTTCCTTCAGATAGCTCACCGGGGTCCATTGATATTTTAAGTCCGACAGTGTCCCCTCGCCCAGGCTTACCGTATCTCCCCTGCATATCTGTGTGTCGGCAATTACCCCGGAGTAAGGCAATGGGTTTACATAGATCGTCTGGCGGGCTGTGTCGCTGCGACAGATATCATTGATCACCAGTTTTACCTCATGGCTGCCTGCGGATGTGAAGAGAACCACCGGAGGGTTCTTTCCCTGGTAAACCGGGGGGCTTGCTCCCGCACCAAAGTCCCACGTATACTGTACCGCCCCGCTGACGCTCGACATGTCCGTGAACGATACCGTCTCTCCTTCACATATAACCGTATCCGATAC
>JALTLF010000006.1 GCA_027005735.1 Chromatiales bacterium
TGCCCGGCATGGACGGCTTCGAGGCCTGCCGCCGCATCAAGCACAACGCGACGACACGCCATGTCCGCGTCATCGCCATGACCGGCTACCCCAGCGTGGAAAACCTGCAGAAGATCCTGCTCGCCGGTGCCGAGGTGTGTCTTCCCAAGCCGGTGCGGGTGCCGGATCTCATCAACGCCCTGGGGATCGGCGAAACAGCGACTTCCGCCGGGTGACGCCCTGGACACACGGCGGAAGACGCGCGCCACCGCGTGCGCCGGGCCATGCCATCATATAAGTTTTTTCTTATTCACTGATATTTCGTTGAGGCGGGTGTTCGCCTGCTTCCCCCCTGCTTCCCCCATGCTTCCCACGGCGCCATGCGCCGCCCGCGCTCTCCCCCCTGTACCTGCACCCATGCTTAATTTATGATGGCATACGGCCAATGTATTGGCGCGGAGGGAACATCCACAGTACTGACAGGGACTTTAAGAACAAAAAACAACAACAGAGAACAATCCCAACAATAATTCCTCAGGAGGTCTCTATGTCCGGTTCACCCCAAGACTACTGGAAGGCGAACATCCGGCTGGTCTCGATCCTGCTGGTCATCTGGTTCGTCGTTTCCTACCTGTTCGGCATCATCCTCGTCGACCTGCTCAATGAAATCCGGATCGCCGGCGTCGGGCTCGGCTTCTGGTTCGCCCAGCAGGGCTCCATCTTTACCTTCCTGATCCTGATCTTCGTCTATGCGAAAAAGATGAACGACCTCGATCGCAAGTTCAACGTCCACGAAGACTGAAGGGGAGGAGACAACGATGGAACTGCAAACCTGGATCTACCTCTTCGTCGGTGGCACCTTCGCCCTCTATATCGGCATCGCCGTATGGGCGCGCGCCTCCACCACGGGTGACTTCTACGTCGCCGGCAAGGGCGTGCATCCCGTGGCCAACGGCATGGCCACGGCGGCGGACTGGATGTCGGCGGCCTCTTTCATCTCCATGGCCGGTCTCATCGCCTTCAAGGGCTACGATGCCTCGGTGTACCTCATGGGCTGGACCGGCGGCTACGTGCTGCTGGCCATGTTGCTCGCCCCCTACCTGCGCAAGTTCGGCAAGTTCACCGTGCCGGAGTTCATCGGCGAGCGTTACTACTCGCAAACCGCGCGCGTGGTGGCGGTCATCTGCCTCATCGTCGCCTCCATTACCTACGTCATCGGCCAGATGAAGGGCGTGGGCGTGGCCTTCGGGCGCTTTCTCGAAGTGGACTTCGAGATCGGCGTGCTGGTGGGCATGTCCATCGTCTTCATCTACGCCGTGCTCGGCGGCATGAAGGGCATCACCTATACGCAGATCGCCCAGTACTGCGTGCTCATCTTCGCCTACACCATCCCGGCGATCTTCATCTCGCTGACCCTGACCGGCAACCCGGTGCCGCAACTGGGCCTGGGCAGCGAGCTGGCCGATGGCAGCGGCTACCTGCTGGCCAAGCTGGATACGGTACTCACCGATCTCGGCTTCCAGGCCTACACGGTACAGAAGGGCACGACGCTCAACATGGTCCTGTTGACCCTGTCGCTGATGATCGGCACCGCCGGCCTGCCGCACGTCATCATCCGTTTCTTTACCGTGCCCAAGGTACGCGATGCCCGCGCCTCGGCGGGCTGGGCGCTGGTCTTCATCGCCATCCTCTACACCACGGCGCCGGCCGTCGGTTCCATGGCCCGTCTCAACCTGATCACCACGGTCAACGGACCCGACGCGCAGGGCACGGCCTACACGGAACTGCCCACCTGGTTCAAGCGCTGGGAACAGACCGGCCTGCTGGCCTGGTATGACCACAACGGCGACGGCCGCGTGCAGCATGCCGCCGGCAATGCCTTCAAGGGCAAGCCGAAATTCGCCAGCGTCGAGGACGGCAGCCCGCTGCACGGTTCCCACGGCGAGCGCGTGGTCACCAACCCCGGCGACGGCAAGCCGGCGGAAGGCGCACCCTTCGCCAACGAGATCTACGTGGACCGTGACATCATGGTGCTGGCCAATCCAGAGATCGCCGATCTGCCCTTCTGGGTCATCGCGCTGGTGGCCGCCGGCGGCCTCGCCGCGGCCCTGTCCACCGCCGCCGGTCTCCTGCTGGCCATCTCCTCGGCCATCTCCCACGACCTGCTCAAGGGCATCTTCAAGCCCGATATCTCGGAGAAGAACGAGCTCATGGCGGGACGCATCGCCATGACAGGGGCGATCCTCGTCGCTGGTTACCTGGGCATGAACCCGCCCGGCTTCGCCGCGCAGGTGGTGGCGCTGGCCTTCGGTCTTGCGGCCTCGTCCATCTTCCCGGCGCTGATGATGGGGATCTTCTACAAGAAGATGAACAACACCGGCGCGGTATGGGGCATGCTCACCGGTCTCGGCGCGACGCTGATCTACATCTTCGTCTACAAGGGCTGGCTGTTCATCCCCGGCACCAACAACCTGCCCAACACGCCGGACAACTGGTTCATGGGGATCCAGCCGGAGTCCTTCGGCGCCGTGGGCGCGCTGATCAACTTCGTCGTGGCCATCATCGTCAGCAAGCTCACGGCCGCGCCCCCCGAGCACATTCAGCACCTGGTGGAAGACATCCGCGTACCGAAAGGCGCCGCGGCCGCCACCGGCCACTGAATGGGCATCCATGCCGGAGAAAAGCCCCGCGCGAGCGGGGCTTTTTTTCTTCGCTGGTTTATGATCCCCCCATGAGCACGAACCGCACCAGCCGCCGGCCCGCGCCGGACCACGGCGGAGCCTGAGACATGGAAATCGAGCTGCGGGAGATCCGCGACTTCATTGCCAGCCAGCCGCCGTTTCACCTGCTGCCCGCCGATTTGCTGGCGGAACTGGTGCCCCGGGTGAGCGTGCGTTACCTGCGCCGTGGGCAGGCCTTCCCGCCCGCCGGCGTCGCCGAAGCCTGCCTGTACCTCATCCGCAGCGGCGCCATCGAGATGCGCGATGCGCGCGGGACCCTGCTGGACAAGCTGGCGGAACCGGACAGCTATGTCCTGCCCTGCACCGCGCCGCCGGGCCTGCCGCCGCAGGCCCATGCCAGCGAGGACAGCCTGCTCTATCTCGTGCCCTGCGCGACGATCCGGGACCTGCGGGCCCGCTGCCCCGACTTCGATCACTACTTTTCCCTGCCCGCGTCGCAGCGCATGCGCCTGGCGCTGGAAGGCGCCGCGCCGACAGGCGAGACCGGTCACGAGCGCATCGTCATGCGCCTGCCGGTGGGCGATCTCACTGACCGCCAACCGGTGATGGTGCAGGCCGACACCTCCATCCTCGACACAGCGCGGCGCATGGGCGAGGAAAATGTCTCTGCCGTGCTGGTCATGGAAGGCGAGCGGCTGGTGGGGATCCTCACCGATCGCGATCTGCGCCAGCGCTGCATTGCCGCCGGCCTCAGTCGCCACGCGCCGGTGAGCGAGATCATCAGCCGCGATCTCGTCACCGTGCAGGATCACACCCTGCTCGCCGACGCCCTGATGGAAATGACACGCCGCCAGATCCATCACCTGCCGGTGATGCGCGGCGAACGTCCGGTGGGCAACCTCAGCGTCGCCGACATCGTGCGCTATCTCGGCACCAATGCCGCCTTCATGGCCAGCGACATCGACCGCGCCAACAGCGTCGAGGCCCTGCAACGCGTCAGCGCGCGGCTGCCCGAGCTGCACCTGCAACTGGTGATCAGCAACACGCCCGCGCGCCAGCTGGGCGAGATCATCTCCATGCTCAGCGACGCCATCACCCGCCGCCTCATCGCCCTGGCCGAGGCCGAGCTTGGCGAGGCCCCGGTGCCCTGGGTCTGGCTGGCGGGCGGCTCGCAGGGCCGAAACGAACAGACCAGCCATACCGACCAGGACAACGCCCTGCTCATCGACGACGCCATGCAGGAAGAACACGCCAGCTGGTTCGAGGCCCTCGCGCGCTTCGTGTGCGACGGCCTCGATGCCTGCGGCTTCGTCCATTGCCCCGGCGAGGCCATGGCCAGTAACCCCCGCTGGCGCCAGCCCCTGCGTGCCTGGCGCGGCTACTTCGAGGACTGGATCGAGCGGCCGCAACCGAAGGCCCTCATGCTGGCGAGCATCTTCTTCGACCTGCGCCCGGTGTACGGGGCGCGCGAGCTGTACGCCGGCTTGCAGAAAGAGATCCTCGCCCGCGCACGGGACAACCGCATCTTCATCGCGCACCTGGTGTCCAATGCCCTCAGCCACCGACCACCGCTGGGTTTCTTTCGCAATTTCGTGCTCATCCATGACCAGGAGCACGACCGCACGCTGGACATCAAGCACCGCGGCATCGTGCCGGTGGTGGACATCGCGCGGATCTATGCGCTCGGCGAGGGCCTCAGCCCGGTCAATACCTGGGAGCGGCTGGAAGCGGCGCAGGCCGGCGGCGCGCTGAGCCGCGAGATGGGCGCCGATCTGCTGGACGCCCTGTCCTACATCGCCGCCCTGCGCAACCGCCACCATGCCAATCGCATCCGCGACGGCCTGCCGCCGGACAACTACATCGATCCCCGCGGCCTCAGCGGACTGGAACGCGGCCACCTCAAGGATGCCTTCGCCATCATCAAGTCCATGCAGGAGATCCTCGAGAATCGCCACCAGAGCGGCCGGCTGATCTGATGCGCGCACGGATCCGGGATCTCGCCACCTTCCTGCCGCCCTTCCTGCAGGCGCGCCGCCGGCGTCGCCTGGCGCAGCGCCTGCCGCCGGGCCCCCTGCAGGCCTTCCATGCCCGGCCCCTGCCCTCGCCACAGACCCCGTTGGCGGACTGCGTTTTCGCCGTAGTGGATTTCGAGACCACGGGACTGGATCCCCGACGGGACCATGTCATCAGCATGGGGCTGGTGGAGATCCGCCGGCTGGCCATCCCCCTCGCCGGCGCCTGGCACGCGCTGGTCAGCACGCCGCGCGCCCTGCCCGAGCGCAGCACCGTTATCCATGGGCTCACCGACGACACCGTTGCCGCCGGTGAGCCGCTGGAGACGGTCATGGCCACCCTGCTCCGACGCCTGCAGGGCAAGATCCTCGTCGCCCACCATGCGCGCCTCGAGCTGGGCTTTCTGCAACGCCTCTGTCGCCAGTTGTACGGCGCGCCCTTCATCTGCACCTGGCTGGACACGCGGGAGCTGGCGCGGCGCTGCGTGGGAGGGAACGAGTTCCCCCCTCGCGAGGGTGAACTGCGCCTGTTCAACCTGCGCCACCGTTTCGGGCTGCCGGACTACACCGCCCACGACGCGCTCTACGATGCACTGGCCACCGCCGAGCTGTTTCTGGCCCTGCTCGCGGAACTCAATCCGAAACTGGATGGCCGCCTGAAGGATCTGCGCCCCCACACGGGCTGAAGAGGCCGCGGCGGGATCAGGCTCAGGACTTCTCCCCGTCCGGTCGCCGGCGTACCGCGTCGAAGACCCGTTCAGAGATGCGCAGGGAGAGCGGGTAGCGCACGGTGCGGCCGCGCAGGGCCTGCAGGGTGCCATAGAGCAGGGAGAGAACAAGCCAGGCCAGCACCAGCCAGGTGGCGGCGACCATGAGCTGCCTGACGAGGCCCGCGCTGCCGGGATCGAACTTGTAGTAGAGGGCGAGCACGAGGCTCACGCCAATGAGGTAGAGCTGGGCGCTGAAGGCAATGTCGGCGGCGCGCAGGGCGACACGTTGCGCCTGTTCCATGCCTCGCCAGTAAAAGATGAAGAACAGGCCCAGCGCCAGCAGCGGACTGGCCGCGGGATGGGCAAAGATGCCGGCAAGGGCCAGCAACGGCGCCAGGGCCGCGTAGTGCTTCTCCTGCTGGTTCATGGGCGTTTCTCCGTGACGGCACCCGGCAGAGCATCGCAGCGCCATGCGACGATTGCAAGCCCCCGGGCCGCCTGCGCTTCAACAACGGGCGAGGATCTGCGCCAGGCTCGCCTTCAGGGTCGCCGTGTCCACGTCCTTCGCCATGCTGGCGGAAAAACCGTGGGCCTCCGGGTCCCGCATCTCCGCCGCGTCGGGGTCGCCGCTGGAGACGATGAGGCAGGCACGAGGATCCAGGCGGCGCAGTTCTTTTGCCACGGCCGCGCCCCCCATGCCGCCAGGCAGACTCAGATCGACAATGGCGGCGTCGAAGGGCCGGCCCTCGTCGGCCGCCTCGGCATAGCGCGCAATCGCCTCCTCGCCGGTGGCCGCCGTCCGGACCACGACGCCGAGCCGCTCCAGCTTGAGCTCGAAGAGCATGCGCATGTCTTCCTCGTCATCCACGACCAGCACCCGCCGGTCCGCCAGCGACGTCCTCTCTGACTGCTGCGAACTCGCCGTTGCTCCCCCCTTCACGGCGTCGAGGGCCTCGCGCACCCGGCGGGCAAGATCCTCCTTGCGGTACGGCTTGTTGAGCATGGCCACGCCGGGCTGTTCGTCCGCCTCCGCCGGCCGCGCGCGGGAGGTGAAACCGGAGGTCAGGAGCACCGGCAGGCCAGGCCGCAGCTCGGCGCAACTGCGTGCCAGTTCATAGCCGTTCATGCCGCCGGGCATCACCACGTCGGTGAACAGCAGGTCCAGATGGGTGTCTCCTTCGAGGACTTCCACGGCCTGCGCGGCATTCTCGGCGGTATGGACCCGGTATCCCAGGTCGAGGAGATAGGTCTCGGCGAGGCGCAGCAGATCCACCTCGTCATCGACGACGAGGATCGCCTCGCTGCCGCCGGGGAGTACGTCGGCATTTGTATCGTCGGGCCGCGGGACGGGCGCCGCCCGGCCCGCGCGGGGAAGATACAGGCAGAAGCAGGTGCCTCTCCCCTGCTCGGAGTTGGCGCTGACACTGCCGCCGTAGCGGCGCGCGAACCCATAGACCATGGCCAGACCGAGTCCGGTTCCCTTGCCCTCGGGCTTGGTGGTGAAGAAGGGTTCGAAGATGCGCCCCAGGGTCTCGCCGTCCATGCCGCCGCCGGTGTCCGTGATCCGCAGCTGAACGTAGTCGCCCGCCTCGAGTTCCGGCGAGCCGTCGCTGCTTTCCGCGTCGATGCGCAGGTTTGCCGTCTCGATGCTCAATGTCCCCCCGTGCGGCATGGCGTCGCGGGCGTTGATCACCAGGTTGAGCATGGCGTCCTGAAACTCGCCGGGATCGATCTCGGTCTGCCAGAGATCCTCGGCGAGATGGTAGCGCACCTCGACCTCGGGGGTGAGCGAGCGCGCCACCATGTCCTCCAGCTCACGCACGGCGGCATTGATATCAATGATGCGCGTCTCCCGGGCCTGGCGGCGCGAAAAGGCCAGCAACTGGCGCGTGAGGTCCATGCAGCGCAGGGTGGCGCGGGAGGCCGTTTCCACCCATTGCTGCTGTCTCTCGTCGTCGCGGTGACGGTTTCTGAGGAAATCGAGGTAGCCGATGACCACGCCCAGCTGGTTGTTGAAATCATGGGCAATGCCGCCGGAGAGCTGGCCGATGGCCTCCATCTTCTGGGAACGCCGCAGGGCCTCCTCGGTATGGCGACGCTCGGTGATGTCCTCGTAGATCCCCAGCACGCCAAACACCCGGCCATGTTCGTCCCGCAGGGGGAGCTTGCTGGTACGCAACCAGCGCCGCTCGCCGTGCTCGCCGCTCTGGGGTTCCTCGTAGTCCAGCCTTGCGACCCCCGTTTCCATGACCTCGTGGTCATCGGCGCGATACAACTCGGCCTGTTCGCGCCAGCCCAGTTCGAAGTCGGTTTTGCCAACAATCGCCTCGGGGGAGTCCAGGCCGGCGTCATGGGCAAAATGCTCGTTACAGCCCAGGTAGACCGACTCACGGTCCTTCCAGAACACGCGCACCGGGATGGAGTCGAGCACCAGCTTGAGCAGGCGCTGCGACTCGCGCAGGTCTTCCTCCATGCGCAGACGTTCCAGCTCGACGCTGGTGCGGGCGGCAAAGATCTCCATCAGATCAGTCGCCTGGGGCACCTCCTTGAGCGGTCCCGTGTCCATGACCACCAGCAGGCCCAGGGGCGTGCCGTCGTGCCCGAACAGGGGGCTGCCGATGTAACTGTCCACCTTCATCTCGGCGAGCAGGGTATCGGTGGGGAACTCCGCCTGCACGCCGGTGGGATGGGAACAGGTGGTTTGCCCGACGACATTGGCGCAGGGCGTGCCTTCCAGCGCGTAGGAAAAATTCTCCGTCACACCGCCGTGGGCATGCACGGCCAGCGTCGTCACGTGATCGGCATCGGCCTCATCGACCATGCCGATGAAGGCATAGGCCGCCTCGAAGATCCCGGCGAGATGGGCCACCACGTTGGGAAAGAAGTCCTCCCCCGCGATTCCGGCCACGCCGGCGGCGATCTCGCGCAGGGCCTCCTCCTGCCGGCGCCG
>JALTLF010000007.1 GCA_027005735.1 Chromatiales bacterium
GGCGCGCCAGGGCCAGTCGCGTGGCAACGTTCTCCGGGCGGTATTCCCGATCCTGTTTCAGGCAGTCGATGTAGGCCTCCTGCGCGCGGCTGGCCTGCTGATCGTCGAGCAGGCGTTGCAGGTAGTCGTCGGCATGCCGGCACAGGGCCTGCGTGTCGCGCGTGGCGCGCAACAGGCGGTGTAACTGGCTGCGCGCCTCGAGGTCACCGGGGGCATGCCGGACGTAATCCTCCAGCTCACCGCGCGCCTGTTCGATCTTGCCCTCGTTGAGCAGCACCTCGGTGTTGGGGCGTGGCACACTCGGCCGGGGTGGGGCGGCATGCGCTTCCTCGCCCCCGGGCGCCTCCATGACGACTTCGAACTGCAACTCCTCGTGATACTGGTAGATGACGTAACCCATCATGTGGAACATCACCAGCACGAAGTACATGGTAATGGCGGTGACGAAGAAGGTGATGAGGAAATCCGGCGCGAACATGCCCAGCACGCCGACGGTGGCGCTGAGGGCGATGATGAGCAGGAGCAGGAAGGCGCACAGCAACAGGTAGTGCACGCCGATGCGCTGGATGAACTGCCACAGGTACACCGGGTTGAGGATCTGCACGAACCGGCGTTCGATGGCCAGCACCATGATGGCGGCGGGCAGGGCAAGGATGGTGACCAGCATCAGCGGCGCCAGGGCAAAGTAACTCCAGGCATTGACCACCATGTTGGCCGTCACCACGAAGATGATCAGGAACACCTCCATGAACGCCAGTTCCAGATCCGCGAGCAGGGACTCGCTCTCCAGCGGAGGCGGGTTCATGTTGCCGCGCGCCGTCTCTTCCAATGCCAGGGTGGCGTAACGGATAAAAAGGATAAACAGGATGACCGGCGCGATGATCTCCAGCGGGGGAAGGACGAGGCCCACGAGGCTGCTCGCCAGGGCGAGGCCGAGGATCACCAGCAGCGGATCACGCGCCAGGGGGTAACGGTAGAAACCGGCGATGTTCTGCCAGAAGGGCGTGATCAGGTTGCCCGCGCCCAGGTAGTCCAGCGTACGCTTGCACACCGGGCAGGCCGGCGCCACGGCGCGTTCCTCGGCCGGCACGCAACTGCCACAGTAGTTGATGTCACAACTTTCGCAGTGCCAGGCCGCCGGCGTCTCCGGATGGTATTTGCACTTGATCTGCGCCATAATCGCCGCTGCTTCGTTTGCAGGAATCCAAGCCTATCGGCAGTCCCCGGGACTTTGCAAGCCGCGAGCACACAGAATGCCATATCCGTCTTTCACCCGGCCGGGAGGTCAGCATGACAATGCCCTTGCGTTCATTCATCCTCATATCGCTGCTGTTTGCGCCGCTCGCCGCACTGGCCGCGGAGCTCTTCGTCGAACCGGCGTGGCTGGCCCAGCGCCTGGACAAGCCCGGCATCGTTATCGTCGATATGAGCAACGAACCCCAGTACCAGCGCTTTCACATCCCCGGCGCGCGCCAGTTGCCCGTGCACCTGCTCAGCCGCCGCACGCGCAGCGGCGCCTCCTTCTCCATCGGCAGCGAGAACGTGGTCAAGCTGCTCGGCCAGCTCGGCATCCGCCGCAGCGACCATATCGTCATCTACGACGACATGGGCGGTCTCAACGCCGGGCGCCTGGTGTGGGAGCTTGATCGTATCGGCCACACGCGGGTCTCGGTCCTCAACGGCGGGCTGGTGAGCTGGGTGCTCGAAGGCCGCAAGGTGACCAACCGTCCCACCAACTACAAGCCGGTGAATTACGGTCGGCCAGGCAAGGGACGCGAAGGCGTGCTCGCCACCCTCGACGACATCCGGGCCTGGCTCAAGGAGAATGGCGGCGAAGTACTCCTCGACGTGCGCTCGCGCGAGGAATATATCGGTAGTCCGCGCTTTCCGCGCAGTGGCCACATCCCCGGCGCGCGCTGGTGGGAGTGGAGCAACAGCGTGGACTTCGAGAACGCCTTCCGCCACCGCCCGGCGGCGGCGCTGCGCGCCGAACTGGCGAAACTGGGCCTCACGGATCCCGCCACGCCGGTGACCCTGTATTGCCGCAGTGGCCACCGCGCCGCGCAGAGTTACCTCACCCTGCGCGCGCTGGGCTTTGAACGCGTGCGCGTCTATGACGGTTCCATGCTGGAATACGAGCGCCAGCGGTCACTGCCACTTAAGAAGGGCCCCGACAGCTAAACAGGCGGTCCCGGTTCCACTGCCGTTTACCCACATCAGGCTCTCGCCGGGGAGGCGCCGGGCCGGCCTCAGTTCGCGGGCACGGTGCGCCCCTCCGCCCACTGACGCAGGCGCGCGATGGGCTCGGCCATGGTCACCGCCAGCGGCCGGGTGGCAGCGGCCTCTTTCAGCAACAAGGCCTGGTCGAGGCGCCCGCCACGCCCGCGTGCCGAGTACAGCGCCGCGACCACCAGTTGTTCGATCTCCGAACCGGAGAAGTCCGCCGTCGCCGCCGCCAGGGCATCGAGATCGAACAGCGCCACGGGCTGCTCGCGGCGGCGCAGGTGGATGTCGAAGATGGCACGGCGCGTGTCGGCATCGGGGAGGTCGACGAAGAAGATCTCGTCGAAGCGTCCCTTGCGCACCAGTTCTGGCGGCAGCCGGCTGATGTCATTGGCCGTGGCCACCATGAAGACCGCCTGGTGACGCTCGGCCATCCACGTCAGCAGGGTGGCCTGCAGGCGCCGCGAGGTGCCACCATCGCTGTCCGCCGCGGCGATGCCCTTCTCGATCTCGTCGATCCACAACACGCAGGGCGCCATGGCCTCGGCCGTCTTCAACACCTCACGCAGGTTGCGCTCGGTTTCACCGTGAAACTTGTTGTACAGGCTGCCGAAGTCCAGTTGCAGCAGGGGCACCTGCCAGCTGCCGGCCACGGCGCGCGCGGCGAGGCTCTTGCCGCAACCCTGCACGCCGAGGAGCAGGATGCCACGCGGCACGTCGAGGACGTCGTCACCGCTGCGAAACACCTCGGCACGTTGCGCCAGCCAGGCCTTGAGGCGCGAGAAACCCGCCACGTCGGCGAAGCGCTCGGTGGCGAATTCGTAGTGCAGCAGGCTGTCGCGATTGAGCAGGCGGTACTTGGCCTCGACGATGCGGGGAATATCGTTGTCGAGGATGGCGCCGTCGTCGCAAATGGCCTTGCGCGCCAGGCGGCGGACCTCGGCGGTGGTGAGACCACCGAGGTTGTCGATGAGGCCGTCGAGCGCCGCATTGTTGGCCTTCACCTTGCGACCGGCATTCTCCTTCTTCCACCGGCGGGCCTCCTCGCGCACGATCTTCTCGCGCTCCTTGCGGGACGGCAGGGCAAGATGAAAGTCGGCATGAAAGGCATGCAGTTCGTCGGGCACCGTGATGGCATGGCTGATGAGGACCACCACGCGGCGCGCGCGGTGCTGTTGCAGGGCGATGTCCTTGAGCAGGCGCACGTGGCGCGGCTCGGCGAGGTAGGGATGGAAGTCCAGCAGGGCGAAGATCCCGCCCTCGCTGCTGTCCTTGATGTGTTCGAGAAAACGGCCCGGATCCTCGAGGCCGTTTTCGAAACTGAACTGGCCCATTACCCGTTGCATGCCCTCGGTGATGCTCCAGGTAAACAGGGGCAGGCCCAGTGACGTCTGGATCCGGCCAAGGAGTTCCAGGGCGCGCCGTTCTTCGCGGGTCTCGATGCTGATTAGTGGAACCTGTGACTGGATCAACAGTTCCAGATCGTGCCGATCGTCCACACCCTGTCCTTCGTCGTTCGTGCAGCCCGGGAGACGCCACCTTACCCCATGGCGCGTCGCCTGAAAAACACGCGGGCAGAAAAAAACCCTCCAGACAAGAAGTTCAATGCTCAACCGGAGGGCGGAAACCTGACGAATGCCACCGGCCTGCCGGAGCCGGCGGCGCGGTGACGGCGGCCCTTCCCCCGCGGTCGCCGGGACCGGGCGGACGGGCAGGAAATGCGGTGGATGGGACAACCTTAGACCCTCCCCTGCGCCCTTGCAACCGGGCCGGTAATTGCTTGATCCGGGGCTGTTTTGGCTGGAACCCCGGGACGTGCGCGCGGCGCCCCGGGGCACCGCCGGCGCCATATTCCACAGTATTTTTCCGGGTAATCGGCCCACGACACATGGCCACCGTGCACGAGCGCGGGGGGATCTGCTAACGTGGGGCCGTTTTTCTCACCGGACCCCATTCATGCACAAGCTGTTTCGCTTTCTGCGGATCACCATCCTGCTGGCCATCCTCATCGGCGTCGCCGCCGATACCATGTTGAGCCGCCTGCGCACCACGGACTGGGACGACACCCTGTGGGTGGCCCTCTATCCCGTCAATGGCGAGGGCGACGGCGCCATCGACGACTACATCAATGGACTGGCGGCAGGGGACTTCGCGCCCATGGAGGCCTTCTTTCGCGAAGAGGCGGCTGGCTGGGGCGTGGACCTGCGTGATCCCCTGCGCGTGGTGGTGGCCCCGCCGGTGGCGGAACGGCCGCCCACGCCCCCGGTGGACGGCAACGCCCTGCAGAACATCTGGTGGAGCCTGCGCTTCCGCTTCTGGGCCTGGCGCATGGCGACGGATACCGGGGTGATACCCCACATTCGCGTCTTCGTGGTCTATCACACCCCGCGACGCGGCCGACGCCTGGATCACTCGGTGGGCCTGCAGAAGGGCCTGCTGGGGATCGCCAACGTCTTCGCCAGCCGCCGCATGACGCGCAGCAACCAGGTGATCATCGCCCACGAGATCCTGCACACCCTCGGCGCCACGGACAAGTACAGCCCGTCCGGCTGGCCGATCTATCCGGAGGGCTATGCCGAACCGGCGCGCGAGCCGCGTCATCCGCAACGCTTCGCCGAGATCATGGCGGGGCGCATCCCCGTCTCCAGCGGCCGCACGCGCATCCCGCCGAGCCTGGCCTATTGCGTGGTGGGCGAGCAGACGGCGCGGGAGATCAACTGGCTCGACGAGGACGAGTAAGGAGTAGGGAGTAAGGAGATGGCGAGGCGGGGCCTCAGCCGTTGCCCGCGCGGATGCGCCGGATGCGAAAGCCGGCGGCATCGAGGGCCTTGTGGGCCTCGATGATGGCCTCGTCCAGTTCCGGCATGTCCCCCGCCATCTTGCGGCGCGCCTTTTCCGATTCACGCAGGTGAAACATGAGCGCCATGCACATGCGCTCGATGAGCGGCTTGTCCGCGTCCGCCAGCGGCGTCAGCTCGGCCTCGGGCAGATCCACCTCCGGCGGCATGCCCTTGACGCACTTGCTGCAGCGCCGGTAGGTGCCGATGCCGGTGGGCGTCTCGCCGGCGGGCGTGCTGCGCACGTGGCCGCACTCGTAGATCTCCTGGGTGAGGGTATTGAAGGCCGGGTGCGGACGGTAGCCGAGGATCTTGCGCAGGGTCATGGGAGGCGGGATCCGGGCTTCAGGTCAGGAACTGCACGCCGAGGGCATAGCCCTCGCCGTCGGAGACGCAATGTCGCACGCGACCACGCGCGGTCACCGGATGCGGGCGCTTGCCGGGGGCGGCGGTATTGAAGACCACGCGCAGCTCCTCGCCCACCTCCGCCTGCCAGCTGGCATGCAGGCCGATCCCCTCCATGCAGAAATCGTGCGCAGCACAGGACCAGCGGTTGCCGCGGCGGGTGGTGACGCTGACCGGCCGCTGAAACGGGATGCGGCGATGCCGCCGTCGTTCGTTGATGACCATGGGCCTTCCTCCTGTCCCTACAGCAGGGAGAGATCGGGTAGCTCGAAGTAGTATATGCCCGATGCCGCGGGATCGGGACCCTCACCTGCCTCCGTCTGCACCGCCGCCTCCCCGGTGGCCTCGGCCGCTGCCGGCGCGGGGGTGGGGATGTCCAGGCCGTCGCCCCGGTAGCCCACCTCCTCCAGCAGCCTGCGGGCCTCGCCGATGGCCTCTTCAAGGTCGGGACGCGCCTCCTGGTCCAGGTACTGGCGCTTCTCGCTCATGCCGAGGTGGTAACTCAGGGCCGCGGCGAGGCGGCCGATGAGGGGGTGATCCGCCGGGGTCTGGTGACAGATCCGGCTGAGCTCGCCGTGTGAGATGTCCGCCGGCGCCCCGGTGACACACTTGGCGCACCGCTTCTCCTGCGGATCGGCAAGGCGGAATTCATGCAACGGCGTGCTGTAGGCGTGGCCACATTCATAGACCGTCTGGACCAGCGAGGAGAACTCCGGGTGGGCCCGGTAGCCGATGATGCGTGTCTTTTCCATACCTGCCTGCTTTCGGTATTCCCGTGGGGACGACCCTGCCCCGCTGGCGGCCCTTTCCCCGGGCGTACCAGTTTACGGCAAATCCCCGCCGCGAAAAAACCACCTTTTGGGCCTGGCCGCGTTTGAACCCGATATCCCCGCGCCAGGCACGGGCCGCCCGGTCGAAGATGTGATGCGGTTCACATTCCGGCAGGGGTGGGGCGGAAATTAAAGCCCCGCGCGGGGCGGACGATATGCTCTATACCCGTTCGGATCTCGCGCCGAACGCACCAACTGCATCGAGAGAGGTAAAACCAAGTGGAACGCAGTAAATCCGGCCACGTCATTACCACCCACATGGGTCGCCCGGTGGCGCCGGCCATCACCAATGAACAGGGCAACTACGTCTTCGACCGTGTCGCCGAGTGCAACGAGGATGGTTGCCCCCTGGATCAGTTGCAAAGCAACGAGATCATGATCCACCCCGGGCTGATTTACCGTCAGGGCTGACAGGCCTCCCCGGCAAATCCCTGATCCCGGCCTGGTCGGGCCGGTTCCCTGAGCGCACCCCCCGGTGCGGCTCGGGGGCGGTATTACCCCTCCCCCTCGCTGCCCGCCAGGGCACCCCCTACAGCAGTCCCAGTCCCGCCTGGCGTGTCACCGCCACCCCCAGCATGTAGGCGAACACCAGCACCGCGGCCACCACCGCCAGCGCCACCTCGCGCCGCCCCCGCGCCCGACGCATGGCCAGCATGCCCAGCAGAATGTAGACCACCAGGGCCGTGAGCTTGGCCGTCAGCCAGGAACTGGCGAAGGGATACTGGGCGAGACGCACCGCCAGCGCGATGCCGGTGGCCAGCAGGAGGCTGTCGAGGACATGGGGCAGGATCCGCAGCCAGCGCGCCCGCAGGCGCGGCGAGGCCCGCCAGCGCAGCACCCCGCGGGCCATGAAGCCCGTCACCGAGGCCAGCGCCAGGCCGACGTGAGTCAGCTTGAGGGGATCCACCGGGGACCGGGTACGGGCTCAGGGGTGATCCACGATCCACTTGCGGAATTCCGCACGCTCCGCCGGCGTGGCCCGCTGCCACCAGTTGCGCAGCGCCTCCAGCACCTGCTGGCTGGAGGGCGGTGCCACGCCCGCGGCGGGCGGGGGAGTCACCGCAGCGGATGCCGGAGGAGCGGCGGGCGCCGGCGCAGCAGGTGCCGGGGCAGTGGCGACGGGCGGGGTGAGGCCGAGCTGGCCGAGGATGCCGACGGGAATACGCCGGACGGCCGCATGGCGCTGGCCACGGGCATCCACCAGCTCGATGATGATGTCGCCCTCCGGGCCCTCCACGGCAGCGGGCTCCTCGGGGCCGTTGTGGACCAGGCGATAACGCTCGCCGGCACGGGTTTCGATATCGAAGACGAAGGTGTCCGAGGTATAGGCAACGGCGGCGGAGAGATCGCCGAAGACCTCGCTGTAGTTCACCAGCAGTCGGTGGCGCCCCGGCGTCAGATAAACCTGCAAACCTGCGTCACCGGCCTCGGCATGCTCGTAGCTGATATCGTCCACGGCGATGAGATTGATCCCATAGGGGATCTGGACCAGGGCCAGTTCGCTGGTCGGCCGCGCCGGCCCCGCGTAGGCATGCACCGGCCCCTCCATGGTCGTCGCACAGGCCGACAACAGCAGCATGCTGCCCGCCATCAGCCATACACCCAGCCTGTGGATCACTCGTTCAGCTAACATCGTATTCTCCCCGCTCGTCGAACCAGATTTACGTCGAACCACTATTCTCCGGTACCGGCGGGGAACGCACAATACGCCCGGGCCATTTTTTTCCGCTGCGACCCGATGCCGGCGCGCTATCAGGCCCGGCGTTCCGAAGACGCCATCGGCCGACAGAAAACGGGCGCGCCTGGAGCCTAAATACGTGTTCCGAATTCCACTACAGTTTACCGACATCAGGCTCTCACCGGGGTGGTGTTTACGGACCGTCAGCCGCAGGGAAGCGGCTGTCGAGCGTACAGGGACGTATGTACCGCGTGTCCGTAAACACCACCCCGGCGAGAGACAGGCAGATAGGGCAATCCGCTTATTCTCAGTTGATCGGGGATTCGGAACACGTATTTAGAACA
>JALTLF010000008.1 GCA_027005735.1 Chromatiales bacterium
TCGTCGCGGCGCAACTCGCCGCGCAGCTCGGACTGTTCGTTGGCTGTCATGAATCGCAGTCCATTCTCCGTCATGGGTTCCTCACCCTGCCTCGCTCGCCGCCGCGGCCAGATCCCTGCCCAGCGATTGCGCAATGACCCCCACGCTACCCGCGCCGAGGGTCAACAACACGTCCTGATCCCGCAGCACGTTGGCGAGGACACGCGGCAATTCCGCCACGTCCTCGACGAACAGGGGATCCACCTGGCCACGCAGGCGAATGGCCCGCGCCAGGGCGCGCCCGTCGGCGCCGGGAACGGGCGCCTCACCGGCGGCATAGACCTCCAGCAGCACCAGCACGTCCACCTCGGAGAGCACGCGGCAGAAGTCCTCGAACAGGTCCCGCGTGCGGCTGTAGCGGTGCGGCTGAAACACGACCACCAGCCGTCGCTCCGGCCAGCCCGCGCGGATGGCGCGCAGGGTGGCGGCCATTTCCGTGGGGTGATGGCCGTAGTCGTCCACGTGCAGCACCTGCCTGCCGGCCACGTCCAGCTCGCCGTAGATCTGAAAACGCCGGCCGATGCCCTCGAAGCGCGCCAGCGCCTCGCAGATGGCCGTGTCGGCAACACCCAGTTCCTGTGCCACGGTGATGGCGGCCAGGGCATTGAGGACGTTGTGCCTGCCCGGCAGGTTGAGGGTGACGTCCATTTCGGCATCGCTGACACGGCTGATGACGTGGAAATCCGTGCGGTTGGCGTGCTGCCGGATCTCGCTGGCGCGCACGTCGGCCTCCTCCGAGAGGCCGTAGGTCTGCACCGGGCGGCTGATGCGAGCACGGATGTCGGCGATGTTGGGATCATCTGCGCACAGCACGGCGAGGCCGTAGAACGGCAGGTGATGGAGAAATTCGACGAAGGTGTCCTTGAGGCGCTCGAAGTCGCCGCCGTAGGTCTCCATGTGATCGGCGTCGATGTTGGTGACAACGGCCATCATGGGTTGCAGGTGCAGGAAAGAGGCATCGCTCTCGTCGGCCTCGGCCACCAGGTAGCGGCTGGCGCCGAGACGTGCGTGGGTGCCGGCGCTGTTGAGCTTGCCGCCAATGACAAAGGTGGGATCGAGCCCGCCCTCGGCGAGCACCGTGGCCACCAGGCTGGTGGTGGTGGTCTTGCCATGGGTACCGGCGACGGCGATGCCGAAACGAAAGCGCATCAGCTCGGCGAGCATCTCGGCGCGCGGTACCACCGGAATGCGTGCGGTGCGCGCCGCCACCACTTCCGGGTTGTCCTCGCCGACGGCGCTGGAGATCACCACCACGTCACTGCCGGCCACGTTCTCCGCCGCGTGGCCGCGACTCACCGTGGCGCCCATGTCGGCCAGGCGCCGGGTGACGGCATTGCTGCCGAGATCGGAACCGCTCACCGTGTAGCCGAGGTTGAGCATGACCTCGGCAATGCCGCCCATGCCGGAGCCGCCGATCCCCACGAAGTGGATCCGTTGTACCGGTCCCATGCCGGGAATGGTGCTGTCCGTCAGCATGTCGGCATGTTTTCGCATCTTAGCGCCCACGGCTGATCTCCAGGCAGGCCAGGGCCACCGCCTCGGTGGCATCGGCCTGCGCCAGCGCGCGCGCGGCGCGCGCCATCCTGAGCAACTGGCGGCGCCCGTCGGCAAACAGTTCGCCCAGCATCTTCGCCAGGCCGCTGGGCGACAGGGTCTCCTCGGTAAAGACCCGCGCCGCGCCCGCCTCGGCGAGGAAGGCGGCATTGGTGGTCTGGTGGTCGTCCACGGCATGGGGATAGGGCACGAGGATGGCGCCGATGCCCACCGCGGCGATCTCGCTCACCGTCATGGCGCCGGCGCGGGCGATGACCAGATCCGCCCACTCCCAGGCCTCGGCCATGTCGTCGATGAAGGCGTCCACGCGGGCCGCGACGCCCGCTTCCTTATATATGGTATTGATACCACCCTGCTTGCCCCGCCCGCACTGGTGCCAGATCTCCGGTTGCAGGGCGGCCTCCAGCCGCGCCACCGCCGCGGGCACGATCTCGTTGAGGGACTGCGCGCCCTGGCTGCCGCCGATGATCAGCAGGCGCAGGCGACCCTTGCGCTGACCGAAGCGCAACTCGGGTACCGGCAGGTGCGCGATGGCCTCGCGTACCGGGTTGCCGGTCAGCCGCGCATGGCGCTCCGGCGGGAAGGTACCGGGGAAGGCCTCCATGACCAGGGCGGCAAGGCGCGACAGGATACGGTTGGTGGTCCCCGGCACGGTGTTCTGTTCGTGGATGGCCAGCGGGATGCGCATGAGAAAACTGGCCGCGCCCCCCGGCCCGGAGACGAAACCACCCAGTCCCAGCACCACGTCGGGCTTGCGCCGGCGCAGGATGCGCATGGCCTCCCACAGGGCCACCATCACCCGCATCATGCCGTGCCAGCGGGCCCTGAGACCGGTGCCGCGCAGGGGCCGCACGGTAATGAAATCGATGGCATAGCCCCGCGAGGGCACCAGCTCGGCCTCGATGCCCTTGCGCGTCCCCATCCAGGTCACCAGCGCGCCCTCGCGGTGCAGGAAGTCCGCCACCGACAGGGCGGGAAAGACGTGGCCGCCGGTGCCACCGGCCATGACCAGCACCCGGTGTCCCTGTGCCACCCCGTGACTGCTTTCCTGTGCGGCTGCCATGTTCATGACTTTTTCACCCTGCGCTGCGACACGCGATCGTAGCGGTGCAGCTCGTGGTGGGCGCGCAGCACGATGGCCAGCGCGATGGCCGTCACCACCAGGCTCGAACCGCCGTAACTCATCAGGGGCAGGGTCAGCCCCTTGGTGGGCAACACCCCCATGTTGACGCCCATGTTGATCATGGCCTGCAGGCCGATGAGGAGACCGACGCCGTAACACAGCCAGGCGGCAAAGAAATGATCCCGCTTCTCCGCCTCGCGCCCGACGCGAAAGATGCGATGGATGAGCACCGCGAACAGCGCGATGACAGCCAGCACGCCCACCAGGCCCAGTTCCTCACCGATCACGGCGAGGAGAAAATCGGTATGGGCCTCGGGCAGGTAGAAGAGCTTCTGGATGCCGCTGCCGAGACCGACGCCGAACCAGTCGCCGCGCCCGAAGGCGATGAGCGCCTGGACGAGCTGGAAACCGGAGCCGGTGGAGTCCTTCCAGGGATCGAGGAAGGCGGTGAGGCGATCCAGGCGATAGGACTCGAGCAGGGCCACGGCGGCAAGCATGGCGAGCAGGATGAGCAGCAGGAGCACGAACTGGCTCATGCGCGCGCCCGCCAGCCACATCATGCCCATGGCGGTGGCCAGCATCACCGCGGCGGCACCGAAGTCCGGCTCCAGCAGCAGCAGGACGACGAGGAAGGACAGCAGCACCAGCGGCCGCAGGAAGCCGGCCAGGCTGGTGCGCACCGCCTCGGCATGACGCACCAGGTAGCCGGCGAGATAGACGATGACGAAGAACTTCGCCAGCTCCGAGGCCTGCAGGTTGACGACACCCAGGTTGAGCCAGCGCCGGCTGCCCTTTACCTCCTGCCCGAGCACGGGGAGGAAGACCAGGATCAGCAGCAGGGCCGCGGCGATGATCAGTAGCGGACCGCTGCGGCGCCAGAATTCCAGTGGCACGAAGAAGGCCACAGCCCCCAGCACCATCGCCACCAGCGCATAGGCGCCCTGGCGCCACAGGTAGTGGAAGGGATCGCCGAAGTTGTGTTGCGCCACGCCGATGGAAGCCGAACCCACCATGACCAGACCCAGGACCAGCAATGCCAGCGCGGCGAGCAACAGGGGCAGGTCCACCACGAAGCGCGCCGGCCGCTCGCCGCGGGCGAATTCGCTGGAGATGCAGGCAGAGGCGAGACTCATGACAACACCCTCTTCTCCACCTCGCGCGTGAAACAGTCGCCGCGCTCCTCGAAACCGGAGAACATGTCGAAGCTGGCGCAGGCCGGCGAGAGCAGCACGCTGTCGCCCGGCTGCGCGAGTTCGGCGGCCAGCGCCACCGCCGCGCCCATGTCGTCCACGACATGGGTACTCACGCGATCCCCGATGGCCGCCTGGATGGACGGCGCATCCTCGCCGAGCAGGATGACCGCGCGCAGTCCGTCACCCAGCGCGGCGCGCAACTCGCCGAAGTCCTGGCCCTTGCCCTGCCCTCCCGCGATCAGGATCAGCGGGCGGTCGGCAAAACCCCGCAAGGCCGCCAGCGTGGCGCCGATGTTGGTCGCCTTGGAATCATTGAACCAGTTCACCCCGCCGGCCGTACCGACCCACTGGGTGCGGTGGGGCAGACCGGTAAAGGCCTGCGCCGCCGCCAGCATGGCCTCCAGGGGCAGGCCGATGGCGGTGCCCAGCGCCAGCGTGGCCAGTACGTTGAGGATGTTGTGGCGACCATGGATGCGCAGGGCGCTCTGCGCCACCAGTGCCTGCTGTCCGCGCGCCAGCCAGCTCTCGCCGGCGTGCTGGATGAGGCCGAAGTCGTCGCCCCGCGGTGCGTCGAGGCCGAAACTGATGCGACGCCGTTGCCTGGCGCCGGGGAAGCCTGCCACCAGTTCGCGCACCTGGGCATCGTCGCGGTTGTAGACCATCACCCCGTGACCGTTGAAGACCTTGCGCTTGGCCTCGGCGTAGGCCGCCAGCGAGGCATAGCGGTCCATGTGATCGGCGCTGATGTTGAGCAGCGCCGCGGCCTCGGCATCGAGGCTGTCGGTGGTCTCCAGCTGGAAACTGGACAACTCGAGCACGAACAGCTCGATACTGGCATCGTCCACCAGCTCCAGCACCGGGGTACCGATGTTGCCGGCCACGGCCACATGCCGTCCCGCGCGCAAGGCCATGTCGCCGAGCAGCCGGGTCACGGTGCTCTTGCCGTTGGAGCCGGTAATGGCGACCACCGGCCGTGTTTCGAAGCGGGCGAAGATCTCGATGTCGCCCAGCAGGGGCGTGCCGCGCGCCACGGCGTCGGCCACGGCGTCGGTGTCGGCCGCCACGCCGGGGCTGAGCACGATGAAGTCACACTGGGCAAAGGCCCGTGCATCGAAGCCACCGACGAATACCGCGACATCGGGCAACTCCTCGCGCAGCACGTCGAGGTACGGCGGTTGCAGGCGACTGTCGGTAACGGCCACTTCGTAACCATGGGCATGCAGGAAGCGCGCGCAGGACAGGCCGGTCTTGCCGAGACCGACCACCAGGGCCCGCGTACCGGGCAGTGGATTGTGATTCTCCTGTGTCGCCAATGTGTACATACCTTAACGCAGCTTCAGCGTTGCCAGACCGATCAACACGAGGATGACGGTCACTATCCAGAAGCGCACGATGACTCGTGGCTCCGGCCAGCCCTTGAGCTCGAAATGATGATGCAGGGGCGCCATGCGGAATATGCGTTTGCCGGTGAGCTTGAAGGACACCACCTGCATGATCACCGAGACCGTCTCCATGACGAACACGCCGCCCATGATGAACAGCACCAGCTCCTGGCGCACCAGCACGGCAATGATGCCCAGTGCCGCGCCCAGCGCCAGCGCGCCGACATCCCCCATGAAGACCTGTGCCGGGTAGGTGTTGAACCACAGGAAACCCAGTCCCGCCCCCACCAGCGCACCGCAGAAGATCACCAGCTCGCCCGCGCCCGGGATGAAGGGGATGGCGAGATACTCGGCGAAGCGAGCATGGCCGGTGAGGTAGGCAAAGATCCCCAGTGCGCCGCCCACCATGACCGTGGGCAGGATGGCGAGACCGTCGAGGCCGTCGGTAAAGTTGACCGCGTTACTGGAACCAACGATGACGAAATAGCTCAGTACGATGAAACCGATACCCATCTCGATACTGATACTCTTGAAGAAGGGTACGATGAGCTGCGTCTCGGCGGGCACCTGCGCCGTCTGGTAGAGAAAGATCGCCGCGCCCAGTCCCACGACGCTTTGCCAGAAATACTTGTAGCGGGGGATCAGTCCCTTCGGATCGCCCTTGACCAGTTTCTTGTAATCGTCGATCCAGCCGATGATGCCGAAGGCCAGGGTGACCAGCAAGGTGATCCAGATGTGCCGATTGCCGAGATCCGCCCACAGCAGGGTACTGACGGTAATGGCGATGAGGATCAGCGCGCCGCCCATGGTGGGTGTCC
This sequence comes from Chromatiales bacterium, assembly GCA_027005735.1. Taxonomy (GTDB): domain Bacteria; phylum Pseudomonadota; class Gammaproteobacteria; order CAMYNG01; family CAMYNG01; genus HyVt-448. The sequence goes on from JALTLF010000008.1 coordinate 6,110, forward strand.
CGGCCTTGGTGAGGTGTGTCTCCGGGCCGTCGTCGCGCACCGTCTGACCGATGCGGTAGAAACTCAGCTTGCGGATCATGTAGGGACCGATGATGAAGGAGATCACCAGTGCCGTGAGCACGCTGAGAATGGCGCGGAAGGTCAGGTAGTTGAAGACATTGAAGCCGCTGTACCAGCCTTCGAGACTATGAAAGAGTGAATACAGCATCCTCAGGCCCCGTTGTTGTCCGCTGCGTCGTCCACCAGCGCGGACACCACCTTTTCCATCTGCATGGTCCGCGATCCCTTCACCAGGATGGTGGTCGAATCCGACAACTCTTCTTCCAGCGCGCGGATCAGGCCGTCGTGGTCCGCGAGGCTGTGCGCCTTGCGACCGAAGGCGGCGGCGGCCTGTTGCGCCAGTTCACCCAGCGTATAGAGGGCGTCGATGCCCTGTTCATGGGCGCGCCTGCCCGCCTGCCAGTGCAACTGCGGCGCCTTCTCGCCCAGCTCGGCCATGTCGCCCAGCACCAGCACGCGCCGACCTTCGAATGCCGCCAGCACGTCGATGGCCGCCTGCAGGGATTCCGGGTTGGCGTTGTAGGTATCGTCGATGACGCGGCTGCCGTGACGACCGGCGCGGGCCTGCAGGCGTCCCTGCACCGGCCTGAGCAACATCAGCCCGTGCATCACCTCCTCCATGGAAAAACCCGCCGCCAGCGCCGCCGCGGTGGCCGCCAGCGCATTCATGACATTGTGGCGACCCGGCAGCGGCAGGCTGATGGAGAAGGCACGCTCTCCCGGGATCAGGGTCGAGTAGCGCGTGGTCTCGCCCAGGTGGATACTGCGGCCGCGCACGTCGGCCTCCTGATCGATGCCGAAGCTCATACGCCGGCAATGGCTGGCCATCTCGCGCCACAGGGAAGAGAAGGGATCGTCGGCGTTGATGATCGCCGTGGCCTCGGGCGCAAGACGGGCGAACAGCTCGCCCTTGGCGCGCGCCACGCCCTCCAGCGAGCCGAAGCCCTCGAGGTGCGCCGGACCGGCATTGGTGACGACACCGACACCGGGCGTCGCCAGCCCGGCGAGGTAATCGATCTCGCCGGCGTGGTTGGCGCCCATTTCGATGACCGCGCTGTCGTGGCGCGCATCGAGGCGAAACAGCGTCAGGGGTACGCCGATGTCATTGTTCAGGTTGCCTTGCGTGGCCAGCACCTCGCCCCGCCGGCTGAAGATGGATGCCAGCATTTCCTTCACCGTGGTCTTGCCGTTGCTGCCGGTCACGGCCACCAGCGGGATATCGAAACGTGAACGCCAGCAGGCGGCCAGGCGACCCATGGCGGTACGCGTATTGTCGACGCGCAATACTGGCAGCGTGGTGTCGCAATCCTGATCAATCATGACGGCCGCGGCGCCGCGCTCCGCTGCCGCGGCAACAAAGTCATGGCCATCGAAGCGCCCGCCACGCAGGGCGATGTACAGGTTGCCCGGCTGCAGGCGACGCGTATCGGTGGACACGCCCTGCAGGATCACCTCGGCGCCCTGCGCGCGAGCCTCGCAACATACCGCGGCCTCGGCCAGTGACATGCAAAAGCCGCCCCGCTCTGCTGCCTGTTGTGTCTCGGCTGCCATCATTCCGCGATCCGTTCCCTTACCTGCTCGATATCACTGAAGGGGATCTTGTCCGCGCCAATCAACTGGTAGTTCTCGTGTCCCTTGCCGGCGATGAGCACCACGTCGCCCACCTGCGCCCGCCCGATGGCCAGGGCGATGGCCTGCGCGCGCTCCGGCTCCACCACGACTTCTTCGGCCAGCCGCATGCCGGCGAGGATGTCCTCGATGATGGCCTGCGGATCCTCGCTGCGCGGGTTGTCGCTGGTGACCACCACGTGGTCCGCCAGCCGCTCGGCGATCTCGCCCATCAGGGGACGCTTGCCGCGATCGCGGTCGCCACCGCAACCGAACACGCACCACAGCTCGCCGCTGCAATGCTCGCGTACCGCCTGCAGGGCCTTGGCCAGCGCATCGGGGGTATGGGCATAGTCCACCACCACCAATGGCCGCGCGCCGCCACCGAAACTTTCCATGCGACCCGGCACCGTGCGCAGTTGCGCGATGCGGGCCACGGCCTCTTCCCAGGGCAGGCCGCGGATGAGCAGTACCGCCAGGGTAGCGAGCACGTTGCTGGCGTTGAAACGCCCGATGAGACGGGCCTG
>JALTLF010000009.1:0-20657 GCA_027005735.1 Chromatiales bacterium
GCAGGTGCGCCAGCCCTTCGATATGGGCCAGCGGCGCCAGGCGCCGATCACTGGCCCACCAGCTCATGGCGGTCTCGAAGATACTGATGCCGGTACTGGCGAAGTTCTCGCGTACCAGCGCCGCCTGTTGCGCCGCGCTGAGTTCGGGAAAACACAGGCGGATGTTGGTGGCGACGATATGACGCCGGCGCGGCACCAGCCGGTACGCCAGCGCCCCGAGGGCGCGCCCCAGTACCCGCTGCCAGGCAAAGGGCAGGAACACCGCCAGGCGCAACAGCCCCAACCCCAGCCAGGTGGGCCAGAAGCGTGGGGCGAGGAAGTCGGTCAACCTGTAGTCGGTGGTGGCGCGGGACATGGTGGGAACGGCGTTGGCGATGGTTGCTCTGATCGAGGGCATTTTTGCACAGCCATGCCGACAAGTCAGGAAAGCGTCAGCCACGGCGTGCAGCCGGGAAACCTCAATCCTCGCGCAGCAGCGCGCTGATCGCCTTGAAGTGCTCGTGGGCGGCGTCGCGCAGCCATTCGAACATCACCGATTCGTGGTTGCTGACGACGACGCCGGCGGCGCGCAGGCGCGCCATGGCATTTTTGTGATGGTGCTTGTCGCGGGCACAACAGGCGTCCTCGACGACGAAGACGGCAAAGCCCCGCGTCTGCAACTCCAGCGCCGTCTGCAACACGCACACGTGGGATTCCATGCCGCACAGGATGATCTGGCCGCGACCCTTCGCGGGTTCGTCCAGCGCCGCGCTGAGGCCCTCGGCGCCGCAACAGGAAAAGCAGGTCTTCTCGAAACCCTTGCCGGGCAACAGGGCCTTCAGTTCGGGGAGGGTCTCGCCGAGGCCGCGGGGGTATTGCTCGGTGTGGTGCACGGGAATATCCAGCAGGCAGGCAGCGCGGATGAGGCGCTCGGTATGCCGCGCGACCCTTGCGGCAACTTTCCGTTCCATGGCCGCCTGCAGGCGCTGCTGGACGTCGATGACCAGCAGTTGTGACTGCGCGGCGGCGCACAGCGCCGCGGGAACGCCGGCCACGGCTATTCCAGCCAGCCGTTGATCTGCGCGATGTCGGCCTCGGCGAGGATGCCGGCGGCCTGCTTGAGGCGCAGGGTGGCGAGCAGGTAATCGTAGCGCGCGCGGGCGTAGTTGCGCTCGGCGAGGTAGAGCTCGCGTTGCGAGTTGAGCACGTCCACCGCGGTGCGCGTGCCCACCTCGAAACCGGCGCGCGTGGCCTCCAGCGCCGTCTGGCTGGAGGCGCGGGCCTGCTTGAGGGCCTTCACCTGGCTGATGCCGGAGAGCACGGAGAGAAAGGCGCTGCGCACCTCGCGCACGGTATTGCGGCGCGCCGCCTCGAGGCGCTGACGCGCGGCCTCGTGGCGATGCAGGGCCTGGCGCAGGGCGGACGACACGCCGCCGCCGGCATACAGGGGGATGTTCAGTTGCAGGCCGATGCGCGTCTCGGTGGCCTCGCGGAAGAAGATGCCGCCGGTGTCGGAGTAACCCCAGGAGGCCACCAGGTCGAGGCTCGGCAGGTGGCCGGCGCGCTGGCGGCTGACCTCGGCCAGCGCGATGTCCATGTCCTTGAAGGCCGACAGCAGGCCGAGGTTCTGTTCCAGCGCGCGGGTCTCCCAGGCCTTGATGTCGTCGGGCTCGGGATTGAGCAGGGGCGCCCCCTGGCTGAGGGTGGCCAGTTCCTCGGGCAGGCTGCCGGTGAGTTCGCGCAGGACTTCCTGCGCCACCTCGAGGGCATTGCGCGCGGCGATCTCCCGCGCCACCGCCTGGTCGTAGCGGGCCTGCGCCTCGTGCACGTCGGTGATGGCGGTGAGGCCGACGTTGAAGCGCTGGCGGGTCTGGTGCAACTGCTCGCCGATGGCCTTTTTCTCCGCCACGGCGAACACCAGATCGTCCCTGGCGGCCAGCACGTCGAAATAGGCGCTCGCCGTGCGCAGCACCAGGTCCTGCATGGCGTCGCGGAAACGGATCTCCGCCTGCGCCACCTGCGCCTCGGCCTGGCGCAACTGGGCGAAGTAGTCGTGGTGGTAGATGGCCTGGTTGAGATTCAGCGTATAGCGCGTGACGGGGTAGTTGCGCGCGCCCGGCGAGCCGAAGGCGGTGACGGTGAGGTCCTCGTTGACCTCGGTATAGCTGGCCGAGATATTGAGGGAGGGCAGCAGCAGCGCGCGCGCCTGGGGTCTGGCCTCCAGCGTGGCGAGCCGCTCGGCGGCGGCGGCGCGATAAACGGGATCCGCCTCGCGCGCCTGGGAGAAGATCGCCAGCAGATCCTCGGCCTGGGCCGGCAGGGCCAGCAGGCCCGCCAGCAAAGCCGGCAGCAGTGAAATAACCAACCCCTGTCGTTTCATGTCGCGTCCTTCACTCCGGTTTGACTGTGCCTGGATACCCGCGCCCGTTCAGTAACGCGGCATGGCCGGGTCCACCTGCTCGGCCCAGGCGGCCACCCCGCCGGTGAGGTTGATGAGCCGGGTGAATCCCTGCTGGGCCAGATAGTAACAGACCTGACGGCTGCGTATGCCATGGTGACAGATCACCACGATCTCGGCCTGCGGGTCGAGCTGCGCGGCAGCGGCGGGGATGTCACGCATGGGTACCAGCTTCGATCCGGCGAGGTGACAGATGTCGAATTCCCACGGCTCGCGCACGTCCAGCAGCAGGGGCGCGGACGCGCCCGTCTCCAGCCGGTCGCTGAGTTCACTGGGCTGCATTTCACGCACGGGATTATCGCTCACGTCGGGGATCACCTGCCGGAAACGGCGCGCAAGTATGCAACGAACGCGGCCGTATATCCAGCATGACCCTGCCCGCCGGCGGGGAATGGCGCGGACGCCAGCCGGAACTCAGCGGTCGATGTGGCGCAGTTTCTGCGCCTGGCCGAGGGCATGGAAGTGACGCAACTCCTGCACCACCCGCAGGCCGTTCCAGCCCCACTGGAAGCGCCGTTGCAGGCGGCGGCAATAGCGCCGCGCACAGGCGTTGGCGGTGCGATAGCGGCTCAGGGCCTCGTCGTCGAGATGGGCGTGGTAGCGTACCTTTTCGAACAGGCGACGCGGCAGCCAGCCGGGCAGGGTACCCTGGCGCTGGGCGCGCAGGAGAAAGCTCAGGATGGCGAACTTGTCCACCTCGGCCTGCAGTTCCAGCTCCAGGCGCGTGACGGGGCGTGCCTGCCGGGCGCGCGAGACGAGATAGACGAAGTGACTCACCCCCTCCAGCAGGGTGCACAGGGGATTGAGATGGTGGCCGTGCAGGCGGCGGAGGGGATCCCCCCGGGCCACGGCGGCGAGCAGGGAGGGCTCCAGGAAGAGGCTGATGGCCAGCTCGTCGTCGGCCTGGCGCACCAGCAGTTCCTCCGGGGCCACCACCGGCGCGCCCCGCAGGGCGCTGGCGAAGCGGCGATCGGTGATGACGAAATCCTCCACCGATTCCTCGATATCGAGGCCGTAGAGGCGTTGCAAGAGATCCTGCAGGAGGGCGAGCATGGGACTTCCCCAGCGTGACGACCTCATTCAAGTCAAGCACGCCCGGGGATGCGGATCCAGCCCGCGGGGACCGGCGGCAGGCGGGCGAGGGTTCAGAACGTGAAGTGATCCGGCTGCGGGGCCCCGTCCAGCGGCGGCAGGCGGGTCTCGAACAGCCCCTCGACACGCCAGTCCCGCTTGCCGGTGCGGGTGATGAGGGTGGCCTCCATCACCGGGCCCTCGCCGACGATGGCGAACAGGCGGCCGCCGACGCGCAGCGTGGCCTTGTGTGCCTCGGGCAACAGGGGCACCGACCCGGTGAGCACGATGACGTCGTAGGGGGCATGGCGCGGCCACTCGCGGGCGGCGTCACCCTCTTCGAGGGTGACGTTGAGGACCTCGTTGTCGGCCAGGCGCTCCCGCGCGGCCGCCAGCAGGGACGGGCGGATCTCCACGGAAAAGACGTGGCGGGCCTGCGCCGCCAAAAGGGCGGTGACATAGCCGCTGCCGGTGCCCACCTCCAGCACCGTCTCCTCCGGCCGCACCTGCAGGGCCTGCAACATGCGCGCCTCCACGCCGGGCGTCATCATCACCTGGCCCTCGCCAATGGGGATATTGGTGTCGGCCATGGCGAGATGGCGAAACTCGCTCGGCACGAATTCCTCGCGCGGCACGCGCATGAGCAGATCCAGGGTCCGGTCGTCGGTCACCTCCCAGGGCCGGATCTGCTGCGCCACCATGTTGAAACGGGCTTTTTCGAGGTTGGTCTGCGTCATCATGGTTCCATTTCCCGCTGTCATTCAGGGCTTCACAAGGGTACGCAGATCGCGGTCTCCTGACAAGGGCCGGGAGGGTTTATTTTCTTTATATATCAACAAGATAACATTATATGCTTGCATAAGGATCCTTTATTCTATAGGGTGATCCGCCTGGCTGGGGGTGCCCCCGCCCGCGCTGTGGCGCCGGCGGCGAGGCTGAGAGCAATACCCTTTGAACCTGATCCGGTTACCGGCGTAGGAAAGCCCGAGTTGCGCGACTGCCCTGCCGTGGTGGCCGGATCACCCACTTCCCGATGGTGATGAGTATGAGCGCAATACCCGACGAATTCGCCCACAAGACCGCGCAACTCTCGGCAGAGGTGACGCGCCCCTTCCCCGCCTCGCGCAAGATCCATGTCACCGGCTCGCGCCCGGACCTCCGCGTGGGCATGCGCGAGATCCGCCAGAGCGACACGCCGCTGGCCGAGGGCGTGGAAAAGAATCCGCCCATTACCGTCTACGACACCTCCGGGCCCTATACCGATCCCGAGGCCCGCATCGACCTGCGCAAGGGCCTCCCTCCCCTGCGCGAGGGCTGGATCACCGAGCGCGGCGATACCGAACTGCTCGACGGCCCCAGCTCCGAGTACGGCCGCGCGCGCCAGAACGATCCCGAACTCGCCCACCTGCGCTTCGAGCACCTGCGCCGGCCCCGCCGCGCGCGCGCCGGCGCCAACGTCACGCAGATGCACTATGCCCGCCGCGGTATCGTCACGCCGGAAATGGAATACGTCGCCATCCGAGAGAACTGCCGCCTCGAGGAGCTGCGCGCCGATCCCCGTTATCAAAAGTTACTCAAACAACACCCCGGCCAGTCCTGGGGTGCGGCCATCCCCGAGCTGATCACGCCGGAGTTCGTGCGCGAGGAAGTGGCCGCCGGGCGCGCCATCATCCCCGCCAACATCAACCACCCGGAACTGGAGCCCATGATCATCGGGCGCAATTTCCGCGTGAAGATCAACACCAACATCGGCAACTCGGCGGTGACCTCCTCCATCGAGGAGGAAGTGGAGAAGATGGTCTGGTCGGCGCGCTGGGGCGGCGATACGCTGATGGATCTCTCCACCGGCAGGAACATCCACGAGACCCGTGAGTGGATCCTGCGCAACGCCCCCATGCCCATCGGCACCGTGCCCATCTACCAGGCGCTGGAGAAGGTGGAAGGGCGGGCCGAGGAACTCACCTGGGAGATGTTCCGCGACACCCTCGTCGAACAGGCCGAGCAGGGGGTGGACTACTTCACCATCCACGCCGGCGTGCGCCTGGCCTATATCCCCATGACCGCCGAACGCGTCACCGGCATCGTCTCGCGCGGCGGCTCCATCCTCGCCAAGTGGTGTCTCGCCCACCACGAGGAGAACTTCCTCTATACCCACTTCGAGGAGATCTGCGAGATCATGAAGGCCTATGACGTGTCCTTCAGCCTCGGTGACGGCCTGCGTCCCGGCTCCATCGCCGACGCCAACGACCGCGCCCAGTTCGCCGAGCTGGAGACCCTCGGCGAGCTGACCAGGATCGCCTGGCAACACGACGTGCAGGTGATGATCGAGGGCCCCGGCCACGTGCCCCTGCACATGGTCAAGGAGAACGTGGACAAGGAACTGGCCGACTGCTTCGAGGCGCCCTTCTATACCCTCGGGCCGCTGGTCACCGACATCGCGCCGGGCTACGACCACATCACCTCGGCCATCGGCGCGGCCAACATCGGCTGGTATGGCACCGCCATGCTGTGCTACGTCACGCCCAAGGAGCACCTCGGCCTGCCCAACAAGCAGGACGTGCGCGACGGCATCATCACCTACCGGCTCGCCGCCCACGCTGCCGATCTCGCCAAGGGCACGCCCGGCGCGCAGCTGCGCGACAATGCCCTGTCCAAGGCGCGCTTCGAGTTCCGCTGGGCCGACCAGTTCAACCTCTCGCTGGATCCCGACAAGGCCATGGAGTTCCACGACGAGACCATGCCGAAGGAGGCCCACAAGAGCGCCCACTTCTGTTCCATGTGCGGCCCCCAGTTCTGCTCCATGAAGATCACCCAGGAGGTCAGGGAGTACGCCCAAAACGGGATGCAGGAGATGGCCGTGAAGTTCGTCGCGGAAGGCGCGGAACTCTACAAGAAGACCTGATCCCACCGGCCACGCTCGGTGAACACAACAACAGGCGGGGGCGCCACGGCGTACCCTGCCGGATAAGCCACCAGTCCGCATCGGGAAAGACAATCCGGTTCCAGGAAGCGCGCGGCGCTTGCACGGGAGGACGACGTGTGGACGACGAAGACAGGGAAACAGTGACAGACGACGCGGATCTTTTTGCCTGCGAGGATCCCCGCTGGCGCGAGATCCTGGCCACGGCACAGGCCATGCGCGTGCCGACGGGGACGGTGTTGATGAAGTCCGGCGAGTCCTGCCCCGGCTTCATGCTGCTCTCCGCCGGCAGCGTGCGCGTCTTCCAGTACGCCGACGATGGCCGCGAGCTGACCCTCTATCGCCTCGGGCCGGGCGACATCTGCGTCATGAGCCTCCACGCCCTGGTGGCCCGGCGTCCCTTCGAGGCCATCGCCACGGCGGAGAGCGAGGTCGAGGCCCGGGTCCTCTCCCCCGGCCAGTTTGCCACCGCGCTGGCGGAGTGCGCCGCCTTCCGCGAGCATGTCCTGCTGCACATGACCAATCGCTATTGCGACATGCTGCACCTGGTGCAGCAATCCACCTTCACCCACCTGGACATGCGGCTGGCCTGCCTGCTGGCCGACCGGCTGCGGGAAGGGGCGCGGGAGATCCACGCCACCCACCAGGATCTCGCCCGGGAACTGGGCACCACGCGCGAGGTCATCAGCCGCATCCTCAAGGGCATGGAACGCGCCGGGCTGTTGCGGCTCGCCCGCGGCCGCATCGAGATCCTCGATGGCACCCGCCTGCGGGCCTGGCCGGCGGGTGAGGGCCGCGCTCCCGCGACCTGAGCAAGCGGCCCGGAAATTCCTGACCCCTTTTCGCCCCCGGCCCGTTTACAGGGGGGAAGCAGATTTTTGTGGTCTCTTCCCTCAGACGGGACGCTTCCCTTCCTCCCGCGTCCCATTTTCCGGGCCGATGCCTCCCATCGGCCCTGTTTTTTTGCCCGCAAGTTTTGTAGGGTAGCCTGCATCGGAAAAAAGAACACAAGGGACGAACAATGAACGAAATGCCAACCACGGAAGTCAAGGTTCTCTCCACCCAGGGTCGCATCGGGCGGCTGCGTTTTATTGCCTACAGCCTGGTGACGGGGGTGATCTTTCTCGCCGTCTATCTGGTTTTCGCTGCAGTAATGGGCATCGGCGCGGGCGTCATGGGCGCCGGCGGCAGCCCGGAAGGCGCCATGGCCTTTGGCGGCATCCTGATGCTGGTCATACTCGCCCTGATCATCGCCGCGACGGTGCTGAAGTTCATCTGGGCCGTGCGCCGCGCCCACGACATGAACGTCAGCGGCTGGTTGTCGTTGATCCTGCTGGTGCCCTTCGGAGAGTTCGTCTTCTGGTTCGCCCCGGGCACCGACGGGGAAAACCAGTACGGGGCCCCGCCGCCGCCCAATGGCACCGGCGTCGTGGTCGCCGTCATCCTGCCGCTGGTGCTGTTCGTCCTGTTCTTCGTGTTTGCCATCCTCGCCGCCATCTCCATTCCCGCCTACCAGGGTTACATCGAGCGCTCCCGGGAACTGCAGGGCCAGGCGCCGAGCTACGAGCGCCAGTATGCCCCCCAATATGCCCCTGGGGACAACGGGGCGGGCGGCGGCTCGTCGAGCCAGTAGGCACCGCGGCGCAGGGACGCCATGGACACGCCGACACAGGCCGTACGTTTCTTCTCCGCCGGCGGGCGCCTGGGGCGCCTGCGTTACCTCGGCGCCATCCTGCTCCTCCACGTGGCCCTCGGCGGCATCGCCTTCGCAGGCACCCTGGTGCTGACGCTCGTCGCCGCCGCCGCGCCGGATGCGGGCCTGGTGGCCAGCCTCGCCCTGGCGGGCCTGCTGCTGCTCGTCACCCTGTGGTTCACCCTGCTGTGGACCGTGCAGCGCTGCCATGACTTCAATGCCAGCGGCTGGTGGTCGCTGCTGGTCCTGATCCCGCTGGCGGGCCTGGTGTTCCTGTTCATCCCCGGCAACGAGGGCGAGAACCGCTTCGGCCCGCCACCGCCGGAGAACGGTGTCGGCGTGATCCTCGCCGTCACCCTGCCCCTGGCCGGAGCCTTCCTCATCGCCATTCCACTGCTGGGGATCATTGCCGCCATCGCCATTCCCGCCTACAACGGCTACGTGGAGGCCTCCCGCGAAGCCGCGCGCGAGGCGGCGCCGCTCTCCCAGCCGGTCCCCGAGCGCCATTTCCAGAAAGACGCCTGGCGGCCGGGGTCCTGAGCATGCCCGCCTCGCCTTCTCCCGGAAGCACGGCAGGGCTCGTCTTCCGTCCGGCGACGGCGGCCGACTACCCCGCCATCTGCGGCCTGATCAACGACGAAGACGAGCTGTTCCTCGTCTATCCCCGCGGGCGCTTTCCCCTCACCGAGGCACAGCTGACGGAACTGGCCACGCAACGCCGCGGCTTCACCGTGGGGGAACGCCGGGGCGAGGTGGTGGCCTTTGCCAATTTCTATGATTTCTCGCCCGCCGGCCATGCCTTCATCGGCAACCTCGTCGTCGCCGCCACGCAACGCCGTCGCGGCCTGGGCCGGCGGCTGGTGGAACACATGCTGGAACGGGCACGGGAAGACTACCGCCTGGCGGCGGTGCGCATCTCGGTGTTCGCCGACAATACGCCGGCCCTGCTGCTCTATGGCGCGGCGGGTTTCGTGCCCTGCGGCATGGAGGAGAGACGGGATCCCCGCGGGCGACGGCGCGCCCTGCTGCACATGGAAAAACGCCTCACGCCCCCGGCAGAGGGGCGCGAGGCCGACATAGAAATGGACGGACAGGGGTGATCAGATCTTGCGCAGACTCTCGCGCCAGTCGCGCAGTGGCTTGTCGTCTTCCTTGAGCTGGATGCGGATGCCGTTGAGGGTATCGATCCAGCCCATCTCGTCGGGCTGCGGCTCGTGCTCGAAGCCCCACCAGATCCCCTTCGCATCCTGGGCGATCCAGTTGAGCACCTTCTTGCCCGAGGCAGGATTGACACTCGCGCCGCCGCGCTGCGTGGCGCCCAGCAGCCGATCCAGCTCGCTGGATTCCAGCATCTCCGTGGGCGGGTGACGCTCCACCTGGAGCACTTCCTCGTCCACCGTATGCACGGTCAGTCGGTGCTTGCCGAGTACCACGTTGTCGCCATCCACCACCGCCTGGATCTTCACCCGGTGGCCGTTGACGTAGGTGCCGTTGGTGCTGTCGAGATCCTCGACGAAGATCCGCCCGCCGGTATAGCTGAACTGCATGTGATGCGTGCTTACGGTGTGGTCGTCGAGGCGCAGATCGTTGTCGGCGCCCCGCCCCAGGGTAACGATGTCGTGGGTCACGACCACCTCGTCCACCCGCGCGCCGTCCTTGTATACCGTGAGCTTGAACAAGGGGGCGGCCTTCTTTGCAGTCCTGTGCAATGTATGGTTCATTCCGTCTTTCTCCCCACCTGAGATCGATTTTGCAGGATTTACCGGATCCCGTCCTGGGAAGTCCGTGTCATAAATCTAGCAGATCGGGGCGAGACTGACAGTAACCGTTTCGCGGTATCGAAATCCCGCCCTCGGAGGCAAAAGTCCCGACAGTTATGCGGATTACACCACCCCCATGGTGACGCCCCCGCCGCGCTTCAGCGCTCCCAGGGGTTGTTCGCCATCATCTCCGCCAGGCGGTGGCGCAGATCCTGGATGGCCTGATCGAGGTCGTAGATCTCCCGCTCGGTGGCCTGCTTGTCCTCCGAGAGTCGCTTGAGGTCCTCGAGCAGGAGGGCGCGTTTGGGCGGCGGCATGTTCCCCTTGATGAGCGCCGCCTCGGTATGGGCGATCTCCTCCTCGATGGCGGCGAGGCGCTCGGCGGCCCGGCCGCGCCGCCCCCGCGCGCTCTTGATGCCATTGCGCGTCTGGTAGATCTCCCGGCCGAAGGAATAGGCCTCCATGAAGGGGCCTTCCAGGTCCCGCGGGCAGATGCCGCGGTAGGTGTAGCCCCGCACCCCCTGCTGGTAACCCTTCGGCGCCGTGCAATAGACCCGCAGGCCGTCCTCATAACCCCGGGTATAGGCATCGAGGTCCGGGCGCACGTTGTACTGGGCGCAGGACTGGCGGTGCTCGTTGATGCGCGTCCGCTCGTACCCCTCGCTGGCGTCGCCATAGCCGATGGTGCGCCAGTCGGCATTCAGGCACTCGTCCTTGCTCAGGCTGGCGCAGCCGCCCAGCAACAGCCAGGGCAGGAAAACGACGAACAACAGGCGGATGGACATCATGGCAGACTCCCTTGTCTATGACGGTGAATTGCGCGATGGCATTGCAGAAAATACTAGCAAGCCCCTTCGTACCTGTATAGCGAAGGCGCGGCCGGGACAAAAAGGGAAACCCGGCCGAAGCCGGGTTTCACCTTGCAGCTGTCGAGAAGCGGGCAAGCCGCCCCATCCCTAGAGGAGCGGGATAATGAGCAGGGCGACGATGTTGATGATCTTGATGAGCGGGTTGACCGCCGGACCCGCGGTATCCTTGTAGGGATCGCCCACGGTATCGCCGGTGACCGCCGCCTTGTGGGCGTCACTGCCCTTGCCGCCATGGTGACCATCCTCGATGTATTTCTTGGCGTTGTCCCAGGCGCCGCCACCGGTGGTCATGGAGATGGCCACGAACAGCCCCGTGATAATGGTGCCGAGCAGCAGGCCGCCAAGGGCCTTGGGTCCCAGCCACAGGCCGACGATGACCGGCACCAGCACCGGCAGCAGGGAGGGAATGATCATCTCGCGGATGGCGGCGCGGGTGAGCATGTCCACCGCGCGCGAGTAATCGGGCTTCTGGGTGTGATCCATGATCCCCGGCATCTCGCGGAACTGGCGGCGCACCTCGTTGACGATGCCGCCGGCGGCGCGGCCCACCGCCTCCATGGCCATGGAGCCGAACAGGTAGGGCACCAGGCCGCCGATGAACAGGCCGACGATGACCTCGTGATCCGAGAGATCGAAATTCAGGTGCATGTCGCGCGCCGCCAGGCCGTGGGTGTAGTCGGCGAACAGCACCAGCGCGGCGAGACCGGCGGAACCGATGGCATAGCCCTTGGTCACCGCCTTGGTGGTGTTGCCCACCGCGTCGAGGGGATCGGTGATGTTGCGGATCTTCTCGTCCAGCTCCGCCATCTCGGCGATGCCGCCGGCGTTGTCGGTGATGGGCCCGTAGGCATCCAGGGCGACGATGATGCCGGTCATGGAGAGCATGGAGGTGGCGGCGATGGCGATGCCGTACAGGCCGGCGAGGTCATGGGCCACCCAGATGGAGGCGCAGACCGCCAGTACCGGCGCGGCGGTGGCCTTCATGGACACGCCGAGGCCGGCGATGACGTTGGTGCCGTCGCCGGTGGTGGAGGCCTGGGCGATATGGCGCACGGGGGCGAACTCGGTGGCGGTGTAGTACTCGGTGATCACCACCATGGCCGCGGTCAGGGCGAGACCGATGAGCGCGGCGTAGTAGAGGTTCATGGCGGGGAAGACCTGGCCCGCGATGTTGAGTTCCTCGCCCAGCAGCCAGGTGGTGATGGGGTAGAAGGCGATGGCCGCCAGCACGCCGGCGACGATGAGGCCGCGGTAGAGGGCGTTCATGATCTTGCCCCCCTCGCGCGCCCTGACGAAGAATGTGCCGATGATGGAGGCGATGATGGAGGCGCCGCCGATGACCAGCGGGTAGAGTACCGCGGTGGGGTTGTCGCTGATCAGCAGGCTGCCGAGCAGCATGGTGGCCACCACGGTGACGGCGTAGGTCTCGAAGAGATCCGCGGCCATGCCCGCGCAGTCGCCCACGTTGTCGCCCACGTTGTCGGCGATGACCGCCGGGTTGCGGGGGTCGTCCTCGGGGATCCCCGCTTCCACCTTGCCGACGATGTCGGCGCCCACGTCCGCGCCCTTGGTGAAGATGCCACCGCCGAGACGCGCGAAGATGGAGATCAGCGAGCCGCCGAAGGCCAGGCCCACCAGCGGATGCACCGGATCCTCGACCCCCATGGCGAGCAGGATGGCGTAGAAACCGGCCACGCCCAGCAGGCCCAGGCCCACCACCAGCAGGCCGGTGATGGCGCCGCCACGGAAGGCGATCTGCATGGCGGCGTTGAGACCCTCGTTGGCGGCCTGGGCGGTGCGCACGTTGGCGCGCACGGAGATGTTCATGCCGATGTAGCCGGCCAGCCCCGAGAACACCGCGCCGATGGCAAAGCCCATGGCGGTGCCCCAGCCGATGTTGCTGAAGCCGATGACCAGGAACAGCACCACGCCGACGAGGCCGATGGTGGTGTACTGGCGGTTGAGATAGGCCGAGGCCCCTTCCTGTACCGCGTTGGCGATTTCCATCATGCGATCGGTACCGGTGGGCTTCGACAGGATCCAGCGAATGGAGAGGCCGCCATAGACGAGGGCGGCGAAGGCGCTGGCGAGCGCGATAATCAGTCCGGTTGACACGGTTGGTTCCCCCCTTGGCACGCCGTGTGCGGCGGCCCTGTTTTTCGAATTGCCAAGGATGCTAGCACGATTGAGCGCGGGAGGATTTTAACGATTTTTATTCGCGCATTTTCTGTCTTAATGACCACACAAAGTACGCGAAAATAAGGTGCCCCGCCGAACACCCATACCCGCGACGGACACTCAGGTACTGATCCGATCGCGGCCGGCCTCCTTGGCGCGGTAGAGGGCGGCGTCGGCGGCACCCAGGAGTTCCACCGGATCGTGGTGATCCGCCAGCGCGGCGAGGCCGATGGAGACGGTGATGCCCGGCAGGGGCCGGCCGCTGTCGCTGATCTCGCAGGCGCGCACCGCGTCGCACAGGCGCTCGGCGATGCGTTGGGCCTGCCCGGCGTCGGTGTCGGGCATGACGATGACGAATTCCTCGCCGCCGTAGCGGGCCGCGGCGTCGGTGGGACGGGTATTGTGGCTGATGACCTCGCCCAGCGCGCGCAGGGCGCAATCCCCCGCCAGATGCCCGTGGGTGTCGTTGTAGGCCTTGAAGTGATCGGCATCCAGGATCAGCAGGCTCAGCGGCACGCCGCCGTGCAGGCAACGCTCCACCATGCGCGGAAAGACCTCCGAGAGCCAACGGCGGTTGCCCAGCCCGGTGAGGGGATCGATACGGGCGCTCTCGGCGTGGCGACGCTGCTGCTCGAAGCTCTCCACGAGGGCCTGATTGTCGCGCCGCACCCGCTGGGAGAGGGTGTAGAGCAGGTTGCGCGCCACCGCATGGGAGCGGTTGATGAGGGTCCAGAGCACCTCCCCGTCGATGGCCAGCAGATCGCTGTCGCGCTCCACGACGATGTGGGCGGAGGGCGGTGCGCCCTCGATGATGGACATCTCGCCCACGCAACTGCCCGCCTCCAGCCAGGCGTGGGCCGTCTCCGCGTCGTCGTCGAGGCACACCGCCAGGCGCCCGTCGAGGACGATGTAGCAACACTCGTTGGTGAGCAGGGGATTGAGCAGGGTCTCGCCGGCCCGCACGCGCACGCAGCGGCAGTGATCCAGCAGCCATTCCAGCCCCTCGGCGGACTCGCCCCGGAACAGGGGCAGCCTCGCCAGGGTCTCGGCACTGAGCACGGGCAGTGGCCGCGCCTCCGGTGCCGGGGCGGATCGGGGCTTGTCGCTACACATGACGGGACATCGCATGAGGGTACATGCCCCTTCTATCGTCCGCCCGCGGGACGTCCACAGGGTATATCCCAGCCGGGATCATGGTTTTGTGATCCGCCCCACAGGTGGAGGGTGATCCGGACCCGCCCCGGGGCGCCCGGCGCCGTCGGCGACCGGAACTGGTCTAGACTTGACGGAAACGGGGTGGCGCCTGTATTTCAATGTTCCTTACAGGGTATTACCGTCCCCCGGCCGTCCCATGACAAGACAACCAGGGAGTAACCGCATGCCCATGTCCCCTATCCGTTCACGCCGCCCCGCCCGCTGCCTGGGCGTCCTGCTCATCCTCGCCCTCTTCAACCTTGGCCTCGTTCAGCCGGTGGCCGCGGCCATGGTCTCCACCCCGGCCCTGCTCAGCCAGGCCCAGACGGCACAGCAGCGCGCCGAGCTGCGCGACATGCTGCAGCGCGAGGAAGTTCGCGCCCAGCTGGTGAGCCTGGGCGTGGAGCCCGATGCTGCGCTGGCGCGGGTGGACGTCCTCAGCGCCGAGGAAGTCGCCACCCTGCACCAGCAGATGGAGGAACTGCCCGCCGGCGGCGGCGTGGCCGGCACCATCGTGCTGATCCTGCTGGTACTGGCCGTCACCGACATCCTGGGCTGGACCGACGTGTATTCCTTTATCAATTGACGGAAAAACAGTGGCGAGTGGCTGTGGCTGGGGATCGGATCCCGGTCCCTCGAACCTGAATACGTGTTCCGAATTCCACGGCACTTTCCAGACATCAGGCTCTCGCCGGGGTGGCGTTTACGGACCGTCAGCCGCAGGGAAGCGGCTGTCGAGCGTACAGGGACGTA
Organism: Chromatiales bacterium; assembly: GCA_027005735.1. Taxonomy (GTDB): domain Bacteria; phylum Pseudomonadota; class Gammaproteobacteria; order CAMYNG01; family CAMYNG01; genus HyVt-448. Next base: position 14,876 of record JALTLF010000009.1, read on the forward strand.
TGTACCGCGTGTCCGTAAACGCCACCCCGGCGAGAGACCGGGAAATGGGGTAATCCGCCATTTCCAGGTGATCGGGGATTCGGAACACGTATTTAGCCCCTCGCGACTGCCCCCTGCCAGGCAGCCACCAGCGCCTGCCAGTCCGACTCGGCGAAACGCAGCTTCCCCTGCGCCGCCGCCTTGTCCAGCGAGCGGCGCAGGCGGCGGAGGTTGGCCTGCTGCCAGTGGCGCCGCGGCCGGCGGCGGCGCGCGCGGTCGAAGTCGATGAGATAGACCCCGCCCTCCGCGTCGAGGAGGATGTTGGCGGCATTGAGATCGGCATGAAACACCCCGGCGGCATGGAAGCGGCCGATGGTGGCCCCCACGGCGGCCCAGCGCGCCGCCGGCAGCCCGTCCGCGGCCAGCAGATCCATGAAGGTCTCGGTGTGGCGGATGCGCACGGTAATGATATCGGCGCGGTACCAGCCGCCACGGCGCTGCACGCGCACGGCCACGGGTTCGGGCACCGGCAGGCCCCGGGCGCGCATCCAGACGAGCAACTGCCATTCGCGCACCGCGCGCGTGGCCCGCAGGCCGCGCCACAGGTAGGCATCCTCGCTGAGGCGCGCCACCAGCCCGCCGCGGCGGTAGTGGCGCAGGACGAGATCGCGATCCTCGCCGTGGAAGAACAGGGTGGTGCCGCGCCCCGCCGCCGAGCCGGTCATGGTGTACTGGCCGGTGATGGCATTGGCGTCGAAGGGGATCTCGTGGGCGACGGGGAACACCGCGCGGTTGAACAGGATACAGGTCTCCTCCCCGCCCTCGCGGCGACGAAACTCCTGCGGCTGAAAGGCACTCGCTGACGCGCTCTCGGGGGACATGGGTTTTTCCGTGGTTGATCCTGCGCGGACCGCGGCGCGTGGTAGCGCGTCGGCGCGGGCGGCCGTAAAATGCCCCCATGCCGACACCCCGCCTGCCGTTGCGCGCCCCGCCCGACTCCGTGTGTATCCTGCGCCTCTCGGCGGTCGGCGATATCTGTCATACCCTGCCCGCGGTGCGCGCCCTGCAGGACCACTGGCCCGACACGCGCCTCACCTGGGTCATCGGCCGCGTGGAGCACGGCCTGGTGGGCGACATTCCCGGCATCGAGTTTATCACCTTTGACAAGTCGCAGGGCTGGCGCGCGTATCGTGCGCTGCGGCGCGCGCTGCGCGCACGCCGTTTCGACGTCCTGCTGCACATGCAGATGTCCCTGCGCGCCAGCCTCGCCAGCCTGACGATCCCCGCGCGCCTGCGCATGGGTTTTCCCCGCCGCTACGCCAAGGACATGCAGTGGCTGTTCACCAACTGCACGGCGCGCGAGCAGGAAAACCCCCACGTCATGGACAGCCTGATGAACTTCGTTGCCACCCTCGGCGTACCCGCCGGGCCGCCGCGCTGGGACATCCCCCTGCCCGCGCCCGCGCGCGAGTTCGCCGCCGCACACCTGCCGGGAGATCGCCCCGCGCTGGTCATCAGTCCCTGCTCGTCCATGGCCTACCGCAACTGGACGGTGGCGGGCTACGCGGCGGTGGCCGATCATGCGGTGGAAAATCACGGCATGCAGGTGATCCTCTGCGGCGGACCCTCGGCCTTCGAGGCCGACTTCGCCGCCGCCATCCAGACCGCCGCCCGCGCCCCCCTCGACAACCTCGTCGGCCAGACCGATCTCAAGCAACTGGCGGCCCTGCTCGCCCGCGCGCGGGTGGTGCTGGCGCCCGACTCCGGACCTGCCCACCTCGCCACCGCGGTGGGCACGCCGGTCATCGGCCTGTATGCCGCCACCAACCCCGAGCGCGCCGGACCCTGGCGCGACCGTCACCACGTGGTGAGCCGCTACGCGGAAGCGATTCAGGCCAGGTATGGTAAGATGCCGGCCCAGTTGGGCCCGCGGCTGCCCTGGGGCACGCGGGTACGGGATGCGGGCACCATGGCGCGCATCACCCCGGAGGAGGTCTGCGCCATGCTCGACCGGGTCCTGGCGGAAACACCCTGAAGAGTGAACATCAACCGGCGGGCACGCCGCCCGTGGGCAAGATCTGGAAGCCGTTGTTATGAAACTCATGACCGAAATCTCGGTGGGCGAATTCCTCGACAAGATCACCATCCTGGAGATCAAGTCCGAGCGCATCCACGACCCCGCCAAGCTGGAGAACGTCCGCCGCGAGCTGGATATCCTGCGCGACATCTGGGCCGAGGCCGGCATCGACTACCCGGGGCTCGCCGAGCACACCGCCGAGCTCAAGGCCATCAACGAGAAGATCTGGGACATCGAGGACGGTATTCGCGACAAGGAGCGCGCGCAGGCCTTCGACGCGGAGTTCATCGAGCTGGCCCGCGCGGTATATTTCACCAATGACCGGCGCGCGGCAGTCAAGCGCGACATCAACCTCGCCGCCGGCTCCAGTCTCATCGAGGAGAAATCCTATTCCGACTACGGCAGCGGAAAACCGGCCCCGGTCTGAGCCATGAAACTGTGGCGCGAAAAGGGCACCTGGGTGGGCCGGCATGCCGCCGCGCGGCTGGCCCGACTGGAACCCGCGGACGTGCGGCGCATCGCCGTCATCAAGCACTGCGCCTTCGGCGACATGCTACTCACGCGCCCGCTGTTGGTCACCCTGCGCGAGCACTTTCCCCACGCCGAGCTGACCCTGAGCACGCTCAGCGACGCGCGCGGGGTGCCCGAGGATCTCGTCGACCGGGTACACTATTCCCCGGCGCGAAGCGAGCAGGCAGGTTGGGGCGAGAAACGCCGCGCCTACCGGGCGCTGGGCGAGCAGGACATCCTCCTCGACATTACCGCCAGCACGGCGTCGATGCTGATCAGCGCGCTCAACCCGGCGGGCTTCAAGATCGGCTACAAGCACCGTGGCCTGCATCGCCTTATCTATGATGTCGCCATCAACCGTGCCGAGTTCCGCTACGAGGCCGAGACCTTTCTCGAACCGGTCAACGTGCTCGGCATCCAGTTCGACTGGCCGCTGAAGTTCGACATGCCGCAGGAACCGCTGGCGCGCCCGAAACCATACGTGGTGTACTTCCCCACCGCCTCGGTGGCGAGCCGCACCTGGCCGCCGGAGCACTTCGCCGCGCTCATCCGCGAGATGGCCGACGCCCTGCCCGGGCATGACCATGTGCTGCTCGAAGGGATCCAGGACTGGGAGGTGGCGGTCTGCGATACTATCGAAGGTCTCTCCGGCCCGCCACGGAACTTCCTGCGCTGGCCCGCCGGCGACGAGGATCGCGCCCTCCTCAAGGGCGCCGCGGCGGTGGTCTGCAACGACACCGGCATCCGGCATCTGGCCACGGCCCTGGAGACACCGACGGTGGGGATCTTTTTCAACAGCCCGCCCTTCGGTTACTGGCCGCGCTTCGGCAGCCACCAGCTGGTCTTCGACCGCGAGGGCAGGCCGCCCGCGGTGGAAGATGTCGGGGCGGCATTGTTGCGCGCGGTGAACGTGCAGGGCGCCTGACCGAATTTAAACCTTTGCGGAGATTGCAAGCATGAATATCGTCGTCGTTGGCAGCGGCTATGTGGGTCTCGTGACCGGCACCTGTTTCGCGGAAATGGGCAACAAGGTCACCTGCGTGGACATCGACCAGCAGAAGATCGACAAGTTAAAAAAGGGCATCCTGCCCATCTACGAGCCCGGTCTCGAGGAGATGGTATTGAGCAACGTGAAGGAAAACCGCCTGCACTTTACCACTTCGCTGGCCGAGGCCGCCGAGGGCGCGGCGATCTTCTTCATCGCCGTGGGCACACCGCCGGGCGAGGACGGCTCGGCCGATCTCCAGTACGTGCTGGCGGTGGCGCGCGACATCGGCAGGAACCTGCACGACTATGCCGTGGTGGTGGACAAGTCCACCGTACCGGTGGGCACCGCCGACAAGGTCAACGCGGCGATCAGGCAGGAACTCGAAGTGCGCGGCGCCGACATCGACTTCGACGTGGTCAGCAACCCCGAGTTTCTCAAGGAGGGTGCGGCCATCGACGACTTCATGTACCCGGATCGCGTGGTCATCGGCTCCAACAGCGAACGCGCCACGAAACTCATGCACCAGCTGTATGCGCCCTTCATGCGCAACCATGACTGCGTCATTACCATGGGCGTGCGCGATGCGGAGATGACCAAGTACGCCGCCAATGCCATGCTCGCAACCAAGATCTCCTTTATGAACGAGATCGCCTGCATGTGCGACAGGCTGGGCGTGGACGTGGAAAACGTGCGCCAGGGCATTGGCTCCGACTCGCGCATCGGTTTCTCATTCATCTATCCCGGCTGCGGTTACGGCGGTTCCTGTTTTCCCAAGGACGTGCAGGCACTGGTACAGATGGCCCGGCAGATCGACTTTGACGCCCGGGTGCTCGAGGCGGTGGAGGCGCGCAACGAATTACAGAAGCACCGTCTCGCCGAGATGGTGCGCTCGGAGTTCGGCGCCGAGCTCGCCGGCAGAACCTTTGCCCTGTGGGGCCTGGCCTTCAAGCCCGGCACCGACGACATGCGCGAAGCGCCGTCGAAGGTCGTGCTCGAGGAGCTTATCGGCGCAGGGGCACATGTGGTAGCCTACGACCCCGTGGCCGGCGAGGTGGCGCGGCGCGAACTGCCCGCCGAATGGTTCGACAGGGGTCTGCTGCGGCTGGCGGAACACCAGTACGATGCCCTGCAGGACGCGGATGCCCTGGTGCTGGTCACGGAATGGAAGCCCTTCCGCAACCCGGACTTCGACAAGATGAAGTCGCTGATGAAACAGGCGGTGATCTTCGATGGCCGCAACCAGTATGAACCCGATCACATGGAAGAGCTCGGCTTCACCTATTACGCCATTGGCCGAGGAAAATCCTGAACAAGATGGACAACTATCACCGTAAACGCATTCTCATCACGGGCGGCGCCGGCTTTCTCGGCTCCCACCTGTGCGAGCGCCTGCTGAAGGAAGGCAACGACGTCATCTGCCTGGACAACTTCTTCACCGGCAGCAAGGACAACATAATCCATCTGATGGACGACCACCACTTCGAACTGCTGCGCCACGACGTGGTCAACCCGCTGTTCATCGAGGTGGACGAGATCTACAACCTCGCCTGCCCGGCCTCGCCGCCGCACTACCAGTACAACCCCATCAAGACCAACAAGACCAGCGTCATGGGGGCGATCAACATGCTGGGGCTGGCCAAGCGCGTCAAGGGCAGGATCCTGCAGGCCTCCACCAGCGAGGTTTACGGCGACCCGGCGGTGCACCCGCAGACCGAGGACTACTGGGGCAACGTCAACCCCATCGGTGCGCGTTCCTGCTACGACGAGGGCAAGCGCTGCGCCGAGACCCTGTTCTTCGATTACCACCGCGAGCACAAGCTGCGCATCAAGGTGGTGCGCATCTTCAACACCTACGGGCCCAAAATGCACCCCCACGACGGCCGCGTGGTATCCAACTTCATCATCCAGGCACTCAAGGGCGAGGACATCACCATCTACGGTGAAGGCCTGCAGACACGTTCCTTCTGCTACGTGGACGAGATGATCGACGGTTTCATACGCATGATGGCCACGGACGACTCGGTCACCGGCCCCGTCAACCTCGGCAACCCAGGTGAGTTCACCATTCGTGAGCTGGCCGAGAAGATCGTCGACATGACCGGCTCCAGCTCGAAGCTGGTCTACAAGCCCCTGCCCAGCGACGATCCCAGGCAGCGCCAGCCGGACATCACCCTGGCGAAAAAGACCCTGGGCTGGGAGCCGAAGATCAAACTGGAAGAAGGCCTGGT
>JALTLF010000009.1:20757-28036 GCA_027005735.1 Chromatiales bacterium
AGGATCTTCTCCAGCTCCGCGAAGTGGCGCTCCTCGGAGAATTGCGCGTCGGCGAAGGCCTTGCCCTGCGCGGCAAGGGTCTCCCGAAACGCCGCGTCTTCCTGCAGGCGGCGCAGGGCGTCGGCCAGGCCCGCCGCGTCCCCCGGCTCGAACAACAGGCCGGTCTCGCCGTCTTTTATGATCTCCGGCACGCCGCCTGCGTTGGTGCCGACAACGGCCGTGCCGGCGCGCATGGCCTCGATGAGCACGAGGCCGAAGGTCTCGGCATAGGTGGCCAGCACCACCACGTCGAAACAGCCCATGATGGCCTGGGGGCTGTCGTGGAAACCGTAGTGACTGAAACGCTCGCCGATCCCCCGCGCCCGCGCGTCCGCCAGCAGTTCATCGATGTAGGCCTGCGTCATGGGGTGGCCGATGAGCACGGCCTTGATATCACGGCCTTCGCGGGTGAGCGTGTCCACCGCCTCCAGTAGCAGGTGCTGACCCTTGCCGTGCTCGATGCGCCCGAACAGGCCGATACGGAACATGCCCTCGGTGAAACCCGCCTCGGCGGCGAAGCGGCGGCAGGTCTCGGCATCAGGCGCGCCGGGATCGGCGACGCCGTAATAGAGCAGGCGGATGTCCCCGGCGGGCATGGGCAGAAAACGCCGCGCGTCTTCCTGCAGCTTGCGCGTGATGCACACATAGGCATCCACGTGGCGATACAGGAAGCGGTGGAAGACATCGAACTTGGGCCGCGTGATGGCCATCTGGCGGGTATATACCAGGCGCACCGGCCGCCGCGCGAAACGCCTCGCCAGCACCGCCAGTGGCAGGTCCTTGCCCCAGTGCATGTGAATGACATCCACGCCCGTTTGATCGATGAGCCGTGCCAGGCGACGCGCCGCCAGCAGCGGCAGGTGGCGGTTACGCACCCGCAGGTACTCGGCCTGTATGCCCGCCTCGCGCAGGCGCTCATCAAGCCGCGTGCCCGCGCGCACCACCACCACCGGCTCGGCGCCGCTGGCGGCCAGGTGACGCGCCACCTTGTCGACATAGAGCTCCAGGCCGCCGTGGCCGTCGGAGAGACAGAGTTCGAGAACCTTCATATTGGTTTCCAGTAACGGTTACACTATGTAACCATGTTTGCGCAGTGTAACATTTTTCCCCGCCACCTTTGTTTTTGCACGGCCGTCAGGATCCATCCACGGGCAGGAAAAGCCGAACAATGAACAGAGAGCATGAAGGCACCACTGCCGTGCTGTGCTTTTCCGACGGTGCTGGAGGCATGGAGCTGGACACCATCAAGCTGGCCCGCTTTCTGTCGCCGGCCCATGACATCATTCTGATCTGCAAGACCGGTTCCTGGATCGAACAACGTTGCCGGAAGATCGACCCGCCCTTCCCTGTCGTGACCCTGCCCATGGCCAGCCGCACCTTCAGCCTGTCCCTGCTGCGTGGCATGCGCCGGGAACTGAAACAGCGCAATATCCGCAACGTGGTCTTCTTTGGCGCCTCGGAACTCAAGACCCTGTACTTCGCCTTTCTCGGTCACGAGATCAATCTCATCGTGCGCCATGGCACCACCAAGACGCGACCCAAGAAGGATTTCCTTCATCGCCTGATCTATTCACGCGTGAACTGGCATGTCGCCCTCTCCGAACACCTGTTGCGCAACGTCCGCCACATCATCCCCGCGGGCCCACACACGCACTTCGTCAAGATCATGCCTTCCCTGCCCGTCGCGCCGGACAGGGAAGCACCATGGCGGGCGGCGGTGAAACCCGGCCCGGCTATCGACATCCTGCACGTGGGACGCATCACCGCCGGCAAGGGACAGGTGGATGCCCTCGAGGCCTGCCGCGGCCTGTGCGCGGACCAGCGCGAATTCAGTCTCACCCTGCTGGGCAAGAAGGAACCCGGTGACTACAGTCGCCGGCTCGACACCCTGCTGGCGGACTTTCCCTGTGCCCACCGGGTGCACATGCCGGGACACGTGGACGATGTCGATGACTACCTGCGCGAGGCCGACATCTTCCTCTTTCCCAGCCAGGGCGAGGGCATGCCCAATGCCTTCATCGAGGCCCTGGCACAGGGCTGTGTGTGTATTGCCTACGCCAATACCGTGTTTCCCGAGTTCCGGGAGCTGGGGTTCCATGTTCACCTGGTCCCCGATCAGGACGTCGAGGCGCTGACCCGGTGCCTCGCCCGGGTGGTGAAAGATCTTGACGAAGAGAAACAGCGTTGTCTCGCCAACCGCGAGCGCGTCGCCAGTCTCTTCCAGCCCGCGCGCGAGCTGGAGCAATGGAACCGGGTCCTGAAGACATGAGCCACGACGGGTTTGTGTCTGGACAAGCCCGAAGCGGTGCCATAACATCTCAAGCGGCGCGCGGCATGCCGACCTTCCGGACACGACGAGATGATCTCCCAGCCTGAACACACTGCTCCCCCTGTCCGGAACCCGCAACGCGTCCTTGTCATGCGCGTTGGTCGCATCGGTGACATGGTTGTCGTCACGCCGGTATTGCAAGGACTGCTCGAGCGCTTTCCCGAGGTACGCATCACCCTCCTCACTTCACGGGAAGGCCGTCGCCTGTTACAGTACTTCGATTCCCGCATCGAGGACATCTGGATCTACGATCGCCGGCGCATACCCGGCATGCTGGAAAAACGCCGGCTTGCGCGCCTCATCGCCTCGCGCCGCTTCGACATGGTGCTGGTGCTGGAGGACAAGCCCGCCTTCCTCGACCTGTTGCGGCGCGTCGACTACCCCGTGCGCTGCATCGCCTCCGCCGCCGGCCGTTTCCGCCACTTCGGTGACCGCGCCATGTCGCTGCTGGACGATCTCGACATCGAACGGCGATGGGCCAGCCTGCCGGTGGCGACCGACAGGCTGGAAGCCGTGCGCAGCGAACTGGCGGCACTGGGGATCACCGACGAGACCCTTGTCATCGGCATGCACCCCAGCTACAGCGGTCGCGGCAAGCGTCTGTTTCGCAACCCGCGCAGCGAGAAACACCGCGTCTGGCCGCAGGCGCACTGGGCGAGGCTGGCCCGCCTGCTCCGACAGCACGCGGAAGACAAGCAGAGGGACATCCGTGTCATCGTCGATCTGCCGCGCAAGGAAGCCGCGCTGCTGGACGAGATGATGTCCCGGGCGGGGGACAGCATTACCCTGCTCACCCCGCCGCCGGACTTCGAGCGCTACAAGGCACTGCTGGCGCGCATGGATGTCCTGGTCACCCCCAACAGCGGTCCCATGCACCTGGCCGCCGCCCTGGGCACGCGGGTCGTCGCCCTGTTTTCCAACTGGGACCCGGCCGAGTGCGGACCCTATGTGGATCCGGCGAACTACGTGGCGCTGCGTGCCGAGGAAACCACGCAACCGGACCTCGGCCTGGCCGCCATTTCCCCGGAGCAGGTCTTCGACACCCTCGTCACGCAACTCGCGAACTGAGCGGACAGGACAGCGACCCATGCCCGACACGCCACAGCGTATTCTCATCGTCCGCAACGACAAGCTGGGGGATTTCGTTCTCAGCCTGCCAGCCTTCGCCCTGGCGCGCGCTGCCTTTCCCGAGGCGCGCATCACCGCGCTGGTGCCCGAATATACCCGCGAGCTGGCAGAAAGTTGTGCCGATATCGACGAGGTACTGGTGGACCGCCACCGTGAAAGCCGCTGGTCCCATGTACAACGGCTGTGCAGATCCCTGCGCGAGCATGATTTCGATATCGCCATTACCCTCTTCTCCACCACCCGCATCGCACTGGCGCTGTGGCTGGCGCGGATCCCATACCGCCTTGCCCCGGCCACCAAGGCCGCGCAGTTCTTCTACAACCATCGTCTGCGTCAGCGCCGCTCGCGCTCGGAGAAGCCGGAATGGCAATATAACTGCGAGCTGGTGCAACACTGTCTGGCCGATTTCGGCCACGAGGCCACACCACTACCTGAACCACCCTACCTGCGCTTTCCAGAGGAGGATATTCAAAAGCTGCGCGACGGATTCTGCGCCGCGCATACCATCCACCCGCGCAGCCGGCTGATCTTCCTCCATGCCGGCAGTGGCGGCTCGGCCAACAACCTGTCGCTGGAACAATACGCCACCCTGGCCTCAGCCATCTTCACCCGCATCCCCGCGGTGCACTTCGTACTTACCGCCGGACCCGGCGAGGAAGAGGTAGTGCACGCGCTGGCCAGCCTGCTCACCGGTATTCCGCATACGGTGTATCACTCCACCGAAGGACTGGTAAACTTCGCCCGCCATCTCGCCATGGCGGATCTGTTCATTGCCGGATCCACCGGCCCGCTACACATTGCCGGCGCCCTGGATGTACCCACGGTGGCCTTCTACACGCGCCGGCGTTCCGCCACCGCCCTGCGCTGGCAGACCCTCAACAGCGAAGGCCGGCGCCTGGCCTTTTCGCCGCCGGAGGATGCCGACGAGACGGACATGAACAGTATCGATGTCGAGGCCGCCGCGGTGGCCCTGTGCCGGACGTTTTTCCCGGAGTAAGCACGCCCACCGCAGATCGGCGACAGGGCCGGAAAGGAAAGATATGATACGCAACTCGATTTATGTACCGGCGGGGATCCGCCGAGCAGGTAGTCAGCGATGGGCATGATCAAAAGCATCCGCAAACGGATCGACTGGGCGACAAAGGTGCGTTTCGACAAGCGCACCGGCTTCTATACCTATAGTCGCTTTGGGCAGCGGATCTATATTCGCTACCCCCGCCACTTCCTCGACGAGAAATCCAACATCTGGACCTGCGAGAATCTCGTCTATCACCATTATCTTCCGCAGCCGGGGGACACCGTCGTCGATCTTGGCGCCGGCTATGGCGAGGAGGCACTCTACCTTGCGCGAGAAAGCAGTGGTTTTCGCTACATCGGCGTCGAGGCCCAGCCCGTTATTTACGAATGTCTAGCCAACACCTTCCATGATGCCGGCGAGCTATTTACCGCGGTTCCCTACGTCATCACCGATGAAGACATGGTGAAGTTCGTCAGCCAACGTTCCTATGCCGCCGTCGGTGCAGGACCGCGTGCCTATATCGAGGTGCCGACCATTTCATGGGAGAGCTTCCTGCAACGCTACGACATCCGCAAGATCGACCTGATGAAGATGAACATCGAGGGCGCAGAAAAGGATGTCCTGCGCAACATCGACGACTTCAGTATCATCCAGCGCTTTATCATTTCCTGCCATGACTTTCGCGCCAACAATGGCGAAGGCGAATGGTACCGCTCGCGTGAAGTGGTCACCGGCATCCTGAAAGACAGAGGCTATACCATCCGTGGTTTCGATTATGGCATCAGCTGGGCGGATGACTGGATCTTCGCCGAGCGGGAATAGCGGCCGTCGGGATCCTCACGACGCCTGTCCCTGCCTTGCGCGCGCGGCGGCGGAAAAAAAGACCGCCAGGAACAACAGGTACACCGAGGAAAAGTTGTCGTGTACGAAGGGGTTCTCGGTAATACCGAAAATCAGGTAATTCAGACTGAACAGGATACCGATGGTGGACAGGGCGGGGGCCCGTCCACGGATACGAATGAACAGCCACAAGGGGTAGAGAACAAAGGCCAGGATCACCAGCAAGCCGACTATCCCCTCGTTGACCAGGGACTCGAAATAGGTACTGTGCAGGCCGCCAATGCCGGTCAGGGTGTGCGGGTTGATGAGATCGGGGTGCGCGAGGCCCTGTTCCGCATACCGGGTGACATGCCGGCCGGCATTGCCACCGCCCACGCCGAACAGGGGCGCCCTGGGAACCAGGTGCAGCGCCACGCGCCACTGTTCGAGGCGAAAGCCCACCGAATTTTCGATAATGGGCACGTCCCGCGGTGCACCCACCGTCACGAAGGTCTGGAACTCCGTCCACGCCAGTTTCAGCCTGTCCTGCACGACATTCGACGATATGAACACCGCCGCGGCAATCAGGATGAGCGGAAGCACGGCCAGGGCGGCCTTGCGGTAAGGGCTGTGGCGGTAACTCAACAGGGGCACCGCGAGCAGCGAAAAGGCCAGTGCCAGCCAGGCATTGCGCGAGGTGGACAGGACTGCCGCGAGGAGAGACAGGAGCAGGGCAAGCAGATAGCCCCAGGCCGGCACCACGTGACGCCTGTCGAAAAACGCCATCGCCAGTGCGATGGCGAAGAACAGGGCGGCCAGGTCGCCGTAGATGATGGGGCCGTAGATGCCTTCCCCCCGGTTCAGCCCCCGAACAAGGATGTCGTAGAGCGCCTGCAGGCCCAGTACCCCCGCCCCCAGCAGCACCCCCATGAGCAGGAACTTCAGCGCCGCCGGATAGCGGCGTATATACAGGTAGAGTGGAAAAAACAGCAGGTACTTGCCCACGTTACCCAGCCGGCGGATGGAGGCGTCGGTCCACTCGTTCAGTGTCGCCGAGAGAAAGAAGCTGGCGAGATAGAGCGCCAGCAGCGTAAAGAGTACCTTCTCCTCTCGACAGAGCGCCGTCCTGCTACGCCAGGCGAATGCCAGGGAAAGCAGGAGGAGAAGGGAATAGATACCGCTCAACCAGTGCCGCAGGCTGAGGGAAAACACCGGGAACAGCAGGACCAGGAGGAATACCAGTTTTCCGGGCGCATCAGACTGCAGAAAAAGACCGCGGAGCTGGGCGGGCGTGGCAAACATGGAATGGTGCGTGTTTCCCCGGAATGCGTCGCCTTCGGTACGGCGATCTCGATGATTCGATTATCCACGCTCTCGCCGGGGCTTGCAACTTGCGCCACCGGGAGAATGATTCAGGATCGGCCCACCGCCTTGCGCCGGTGAAAGATCACCTTGCTGTACTTGACGAAGGCATGCACACCGGAGAGCACCGACACCACCACCCCGGCAAAGCCGTCGCGGAAGCCCTGCTTGACGAAATAGACCTTGGTGAAGGTCCACAGTCCATGGCTGAACGGGCTCAACAGGCTGACCTTTTTGCCCTTGCGGATGATCTCCCGCGCGCCGATCTCGGTGAAGTTGTCCAGTGTCCTGAGGTGATCGGAAATGCTGTCGAAGGAGTAGTGCTGGATGTTGCCCCTGAGGGTGACGATGTCACTGCCGTCCACCTCCACGTGGTCATGGGGGTTGGTACCGCCCCAGCGTGCTGTTTTGCGGTTGAACAGCCGGATCTTCATGTCCGGGTACCAGCAATGATTGAGCCAGCGATAGACGTAGAAGGTCTTGCGCGCCATGCGGTAGGCGTCGTGCGCATCGAGCCGTTCCTTGATGGCGAGGATGGATGCGATCAGTTCGTCGTCGAGGCGTTCGTCGCAATCGAGGCTGAG